>JBKPLN010000304.1:0-6554 GCA_046731635.1 Pseudomonadota bacterium
AAACGCGAACGTACGGATGTCCGCTTTTGGCCCTTAGCGGACATTCCTAGCTGCACCGCACATGTCCGCTTTCGGCGGTAAAGCGGATATGGCTTTTTGCAGCCATTGTCGAGGAGAGCCTCAATCTCGCCTATCACGGCGCGCGGGCCGAAAAGCAGGGTTTTAACACATGGAACGCTCGCTGGACCCGGCCGCCGGCGAGGCGGATGTCTTCCCGCAGGACATAACACGGGCGCTTCTGAATCTCATTTCAAACGGCTTCTACGCGGCGACCAAGCGCAGTGCAGAGGCGAATGGAAGTGACTACGAGCCAACCCTTGTAGCGGCCACCAGGAACCTTGGCGACCGTGTGGAAATCAGGATTCGCGACAATGGCACTGGTATGCCGCTTGAGGTGAAGGAAAAGATATTCAATCCTTTCTTCACGACGAAGCCCGCTGGCGAAGGGACCGGTCTCGGTCTCTCCATCAGCCACGACATCATCGTCAAGCAACACGGTGGCTCAATTGAGGTCGATACGCAGCCGGGCGGAGTTCACCGAAATCAGGGTGACTTTGCCGCGATTGGCTGCGTTACTTTCCTGAACGCCCGTAGCGGTCCCGATGTCCGCTTCTGGCCCTTAGCGGACATTGCATCTGTCGCATTTGATGTCGTTTTCGGCGGTAAAGCGGACATGGCCTTTTGCGGCGCACATGTCCGCTTCTGACCCAAAGCGGACACGTAACCGCCGCGTAAATTCGCTCGCCCAAGACATCTAGTCGGACCTGATATCGAGTTTCTGGCTATAAACCTGACATCGTGCAGCGCGGCGCCGCCGGATCGTCTTCATCGAGGCTCGGGTTTGTGATGCGGGATGATTGTGAATGCGCTAAAGTTTCGTGGGGCTGAAGGGGCTTCCAACAAGGGAGTTCCCGAGATGTGTGACTACAGCCTTCAAACCGTCAAATCACGGCCTGCGAAGGTTGGCGACAAACTGACCACACGCGACTTTGGTACTTGCACGCGCGGGTTTGCTGCGGCAGAAGATGCCGCGGTCGCGGTTTGCGTCCTTCCAGGGACGGAGCTTGCGTTTTCCAACGTGGTGACAGTTAAAGATCCTCGCTTCTTCGTAGGATGGAAGGTAGAACGACTGGATTACGCGACCGCAATCTTCCGACAAGTCAACAAGAGCGAACCGTTCAAGCATCATGATGCGCTTGAATTTCCGAATGGGCGCGTTGTTCTCCTGACGCGCTTAAGTGAGGGCCAGGAGGCAACAGTACTTCAGCTTCCGGCGCGGCCAACGACCGCGGCCGAAGCGGATGCTCAAAAACGCATCGCGTACGTAGGCTGATGTGACCTTCGGTCCAGGGTGGAGATTCAAAGGGTCAAGCGGACATTTGTTTTGCACCGCTCAAATGTCCGCTTTTGCGGGTAAAGCGGACATGACCTTTTGCGGCGCGAATGTCTGCTTTTGACCCAAAGCGGACATTGGGCCATCAGCGTCTGACCCAATCATGCGTCCTTTCTTCTCTCGCGTGCAGCACGCGCGCAGGAGCCAGCGACCCCGGTGGTCAAGCCGGGGACGCTAGCCAAATCATCAACTGCTGGAAATGCCTCACAATAGTTGCGATGACGAAACTCCTGCACGGGTACCGAAAGAGGCACTAGAAAATTTCCAGAAAGCCGCGAACGTCGTTAAGCGTGACCTGGCTCGGTGCCCTCATGGCTTACAACTAGAGCTGATGTCGCCGCAGCGGAAGCGGCAAAGCGAACTCAATAGTGCGCAAAAGGCTCAGTGGTGCGTTTCTAGGCTCTTCCTCGCAGGTACATAAACGAGATCACGCCCACCTGATGAGGTAAGCTCATTGCATCCCCTCAGGCCGACGACGTGCTCATCAGGCGCAGAACTTCAGAAGCCTCCACGCGACCGTGCTCGACAAGCTGTTCGGCCAAGGCAACGACTTGCTCCGGTGCGCTTCAAGGTGGGTGCGGGCGCAGGAGCGGGCCTCATTACGGAGAGCGAGGCCGTCGCCGTTTGCTTCCAAGATGCCGTGATCCTCAAGGAGGCGCATGATCATCTTTAGATCATCGGAGACGCCCAGATCGTGCGTGTGATGGCCGAAGACCTTTTCCGCCTCGCTCCCGCCGAAGCAAACGGCGATCTGGTCAACCAGCGGCAGCCGCTCGGTGCACCATTGATCTGTGTGCCACCGCTGGCATCGTCGGCGCTGATGGTGACATCACCAAGCGTCAGCGACAGTGACCACGCCACAACAACGTGACCGGCCTCATGGTATGCTGTGCCGCGTGGGTATCGTTCCCTGTTCGTCATTCCTTGGCGCTTGGCCCCACAGTGTCGCTTGTGCCAAGCGATGCTAGAGGTCTAGGCTTCTCCTTGATTCGTAGGCCAGCGGAAAGCCCCGGAAACATCAATGACGGCTTTGGCCCCGGGGTAGGGACAGGGGTACACGCACCAAAACGCCGAATTCTATTGCAATACCAATAACCCTGCGGGGTGCTCAGGTCCGCCGCATCTCCTGGGTCCGTGGGGTTCGGCCGGCCCGGGAGCGGCATGAGTGGCCTCCTTGTGCCGTCGCTTCGGGCCGGCCACCTGTTTCGCCGGACACTTTGCTAGGGTCGGACGATGGTCCAGCCCTTTTCGCCGAGCTCGATCAGAGTGACCACGCCCGCCCTTACGCGCTGAACATTGTCGACGAGCGCCGGTTCCTTGCCTTCCTTGCGCGTCATTGCCTCGAGCGTATTCTCGCAGGCCATGAACGAGACGTTTGGCATTCCCTCCTTGAAGGACTTGAGCCTGGGCTTCACGGGAGAGGTATCATCGCGCAGCATATGGAGCCCGGCATTGAACGCCACGATCTGGATATCGACCTCTTCGCCTTTGTCGGAATAGAACTTCGATACGTTTGCCGCGACGTTGAGCACGGCGTTCATTTTGTCCGGATCGTTGTCGCTGATCTGCAGCGCAAGCTTATGTTTTTCGGCTGCGATAGGGGAACCAAAGCCCAGCGCCACCACCAGGAGCGCGGCGACCAGCGTGCGAAGCATCGTGGATGCCCGCAAACTACTTGATCTTGGACTCGGTGTAATCGACGTGCTTTTTCGCGATGGGATCGTATTTTCTTTTCTTCAATTTGTCGGTCTGCGTGCGCGAGTTTTTTCGGGTCACGTAGTAGTGGCCGGTACCGGCGCTGGACACGAGTTTGATCTTGAGACTGATGGCTTTGGCCATAGAACTTCCCTTTATGCTTTAAGTGTAGACGGGGCGTCTTTGGCGCGGAAACTAGCGCCGAAGCTGCAAATGTCAAGAAAAGCGCTGATTTGCTTCATTTCTACAGCAGTTCCCGAAAAAATTGCTTCTCGATCATGAAGAAAAAGGGAACGGGAAGGTCGCGCGCCATGCCGGCTTCGACGCGTGCCAACAACTCCTCCAGCACGATGGCTGTAATCGTCGGCATGTCGAGTTGAGCCGCTTCTTCGATGGGCACCCAGGCGAGTTCAACCAATTCGGAGTCCGGCCCCACGACGCCCTCGATGGTATGCGCAATCGCGGACGCGTCTGCCGTCAGGAACCGCGTGTCAAACCGGCGCGGCCTCCGCGGGGGCGTGATCGCTCGCGCTATGAAATGAATTTGGCCGAGATCGGGGTGCACATTTGCTTTTGCAAACTCGGCCCAGATCTCGCCGGGCGCCGCCGGCGGCCTGTCACGCTTCACGCCGAGCAAGAGACCGGTTTCCTCGGCGGTTTCGCGGAGCGCAGCCAGAGCAAAAGCGCGCGCGAAGTCTCCAGCCGGATCCGCGACCCGCTCCAGCAGCTTTTTCTCGGTATCCGGATGCAGCTCGCTGACCGAAGGCATCAGGCGGTCGAGTGCCTCGATGCGCCCGCCGGGAAAGACAAATTTGCCCGGCATGAATTTGTGCCCGGCATGACGGCGGCCAAGCAGCACTTTGGGAGTGTGTGCAGACCGATCGATCAACATAAGTGTCGCAGCGTCGCGCGGCTCGCTGTCCGGAAAGGACATGTCGCGCTCCGCCATAGTCATGCGCTCGGCCCAAAGTTGTCCGAGGTCCTTCGTCATCGCGCCTTCCGTCGCTTGCCACGCTGGCGGTATTCGTGTTGTCGCTCTTCGCGTCGCGGGCGCGGAAATGGGCGGCTACGTCGGCCCTCCGACAAGATTTCGAAGCGCAGGGCGCCGGCAACGGGCGCCGCTTCCACAAGCTTCACCGTTACGGGATCTCCCAGGCGGTAACTTTCGCCGGAGCGAGCGCCGACCATGGCGTGGCCCTTTTCGTCATAACGGAAATATTCATCACCGATCGTGCGAGCGGGCACGAAGCCGTCGGCGCCGGTTTCACGCAGTTTCACGAACAGACCTGCGCGTGTGACGCCGGAGATGCGCCCGTCAAAGCTCGCGCCCACGCGATCGGCGAGAAAATGCGCGATCAGCCGATCGCTGGTTTCCCGCTCCGCCAGCATGGCGCGGCGTTCGGCGGCGGAAATCTGCGCACTGATTTCGGCCAACGCCTTTTGATCGGTTGCATCGGGCAAGCCACCGTGTCCGAGCTTCAAAGCCCGGATCAGTCCTCGGTGCACGATCAGATCAGCGTAGCGTCGGATCGGGGACGTGAAGTGCGCATAGCGACGGAGGTTCAGGCCGAAATGACCATAGTTATCGGCCGAATATTCGGCCTGCGCCTGCGTGCGCAAGACGACCTCGTTGACGAGCTGCTCGGCGTCGCGACCCTTCACGCGCGCCAGAACACGATTGAAAGCTTCGGGCTTGAGCACGCCGCTTTTGCCGATGGGGATGTCGAGCGTCGCAAGGAATTCTCGCAACGCCTGCACCTTTTCCATCGCCGGCTCATCGTGTACGCGGTAGACAAGTGGGACGCGCGCACGTTCGAGGGTCTCGGCCGCCGCGACGTTGGCCAGAATCATGAACTCTTCGATCAAGCGGTGCGCTTCGAGCCGCTCAGGCGTTATGACGCGATCGACGGTGCCATCGCCCTTGAGCAAGATCTTGCGCTCAGGCAGGTCGAGGTCGAGGGGCTGTCGCTCCGCGCGAGCGCGGGCCATGGCTTCATAAGCGGCATAAAGCGGCACGAGCACCGGCTTGACCAATGTTTCCGTGTCCTCATCGGTCCGCCCGCTGATCGCGGTTTGCGCTTGCTGATAGGACAGCTTGGCGGCAGACCGCATCAGGATACGGTGGAAGGTGTGCGAGCGTTTGCGTCCATCGGCGCCGATTACCATTCGTACGGCGAGGGCGGGCCGGTCCTCGCGAGGTCGAAGCGAGCACAGATCATTCGAGATCCGTTCCGGCAACATCGGCACCACGCGGTCCGGAAAGTAGACCGAATTGCCGCGTGCGAGCGCCTCGCGGTCGAGCGCTGAGCCTGGCCCGACATAGTGGGCGACGTCCGCGATAGCGACATGAACAATGTAGCCGCCGTGGTTGTTCGATGCCCTATCAGACTCGGCATGCACCGCGTCGTCGTGATCCTTGGCGTCGGGTGGATCAATGGTGACGAAAGGCAGCTTGCGCCAATCCTCACGCCCTTGAAGGGTTGCGGGCCGGGCGGCGTCGGCTTCCTGCTGGGTCTCGCGGCGAAAAACGGAGGGGATGCCATGCGCGTGGATGGCTATCAGGCTCACCGCCCGCTCGCTCTTGAGCGATCCGAGACGCTCCACGACGCGACCGCTGGGCTGGCCAAGCCGCGAACCGCGTGAGGTCTCGACCGCGATAAGGTCGCCGTCTTGTGCGTCCGCGGTTGCTCCGGCTGGGATGGACAGCTCTCGGCCGAGCATTTTTTTGTCGACCGGCTCCAATCGTCCGCCGCCATGCGGAATTTGGTGAAATACACCAAGAACACGATGCTTCGGGTGATCGATGATCCTGATCACATGGCCGCGATGCCGGATTCCATCCTCGTCCTCCGCCACTTCGACGCGGAGCAGCACGCGATCGCCGAGGCCGGCAGCTTCGCCAGGCCGGGTCTTGCGCGGCGCGAGAATGCGTATTTTGGGCGCGGGGCCATGCGCGTCCTCGTCCCATTCGTCGGGTGTCGCGATGAGATCGCCGTCGCTGTCCCGCGAGGTCACGTCGGCGAGAACGGTGGAGGGAAGGGTGCCGGCGTGGTGCAGTTTCTTGCGCCGTCTTTCGATAGATCCTTCGTCTGCGAGTTCACGCAACAGACGCTTCAGATCGGCGCGGATTGCGTTTTTCAGGCCGAAGGCGCGGGCTATCTCACGGGTGCCGACCTTGCCGGGCCTGTTTCCGATGAAGGCGAGAATGTCGGCCTTGGATGGGAGGGAAGGGTTCTTTTTCGATGCTTTGTTCAAAATGAAAAGTCCTGCGCCGCAACGGCGCCACACAATAAAATGTAATGGCCGGCCTGCGGCTTTGCCACTTATTCAGCGGCCGTGACTTTGGCCGCCTTCTTTGCCGGTTTTTTCCGCGGGCTGGCGGATTTCTCGCCTTTATCGGCGGCCTCGGCTTTCTTCTTGCGGCCCTTCGGCGCTTCGGAAGGCTCGCCCGCTTTCTTGCGTCCGG
>JBKPLN010000305.1:0-3624 GCA_046731635.1 Pseudomonadota bacterium
ATTCTCAACAAGCTCCTCGGCGGTTAACGGGACACGGCGCGGTCTTCGTGACGCCGCGCGTCGCCGCGCTGACTCTTTGTTTTTCAATTAGGCCGCAGCCTGGATGGCCGGACCAGATCGATAGGTGAATTATGTGCCGACGACCGAAGTGGAGCTGGCCCTCCTATTAGCGACCATTTTTACTCTTTTAGAAAATTGGCAGGATAGCGACGGCGGATGTAACCGTGCTGCCTGCCGAGGTTGCGCCGGGCGGCGTTGAGCGTTGGCGCAATCCACAGAATCCACATCACCGTTTCTGCCATCGCCACCCTTGCGATCGGCGCACGTGGGCTCGCAGGCCGGCTGGCGGAGGCAAAGCCCGGCCTGGGAATGCTTCTGGTGCGCGGACTGGAAACCGCTGCGGCGCTCGTGTCGATGATACAGGATTGCCAGCGCAATCATATCATCCGATGCTCGATCGGCCCGCTGTCGCCCCCGACGGCACGCAGTCGACCACCGCAGGACAGGTTCATGGAGCACAGCGATATCTTGGTTGTCGGTGCGGCTCCGTGGCTGCATTGGCCGCGGGCGTGGCAAAATCCAAGCGGGTGCCTACATTGTGCTGAAAGGAAAGGGCATTCATGTCAAAAGAGCGAGACGACCAGGAACGACCATGCCTTCATTGCATAATAGTCGAACTGATTGATGATTTTTTTGCTGAGTATCCCGCAACAACTGGTGAGTCGGACACAATCGATACTGATGAAGTGATTACCGCAATTGCAAAGACGGTGGCAGAACTAACTTGCAGCCAGGACGGTACGATCCGCCAGCAATTGATCGAACGGCTGATGCGCGAGATTATGAATTATGACGCAGAGTTTCGTCAGGACGAGCGAACAGGTGCAATCGGGTCCGCTGCACGGCACTAGGCAATTTCTGCGAAACGCGCCCAGCGTCGGTCGGTTTTTAGATACGTTTCATCATCAAATCGCGGTAGGTATAAAGGATGTGAGGAGCACGTCGTCAGGTTTGAGCTCGAGCAGATCCGTCATCACCGCAACCATCAACGGCTGCGAGATCGTCTTACCGAAACCGATCGGAATTGGCCTGTTCAGGTAAAGCGTACAGCTGGACCTCGACCGGCACAAACTCGTGTCGCGGCACCTTTGCCATTGCCCTGAGGACTCGCTCGTCCAGCGCAGTCTTACCAAGCTGGGCGACTCTAACCACGACCTATCCAAGGAATGTCTTCACTCGTTCGCGCCGACGAGCTGATGCAGAAAACATCTGCCGCCATCGTTCAAACCGCCACGCCGATCGGTTGTGACCGGGGCAGACTGTTGCGCAGCCACTCGCTTAGTTTCGACCACCGCCGCCGTCCCGAGACGTTACGTACCGCGATCGCGACAGCCTTCTTTTGACCGACCAGCACGACCAACTTCTTGCCCCGGGTGACGCCCGTATAGAGCAGATTTCGCTGTAGCATGACGTAATGCTGCGTCATGACCGGAATAACCACGGCCGGGTATTCCGAGCCCTGGCTTTTGTGGATGGTTGCGGCATAGGCCGGCATCAGGCTGTCGAGTTCGCCAAACCCGTAGGTAACAGTGCGGCCGTCGAAACTCGCGGTGAGTTCGCCGTCGTCGGGATCGACGTTATCGATGTAGCCAATGTCGCCATTGTAGACGTCTTTTTCATAATCGTTCTCGATCTGCATAACCTTGTCGCCGGACGCGAAGGCCCACCCAAAGCGTTCGACCTTACGCTCGCCCGCCGGATTCAATGCTGCCTGCAGCTCGATATTGAGGGAACGCGCGCCGACGCCACCCCGATTCATGGGGCAGAGCACCTGGATATCGCGAGTGGGGTCTAAACCAAAGCGCTTGGGGATCCGCGTTTTCACCAACTCGATGATGCGCAGCACTGCGGTTTCAGGATCACCGGCTTGTACGAAGTAGAAGTCGCTGTCGGTGGCGGGCGGGCTGAGATCGGGAATGCCACCCTGGTTGATGCGGTGCGCACTAGTGATGATGCGACTCTGGGCGGCTTGCCGGAACACCTCGGTGAGGCGGACTACCGACACGGTGCCAGACGAGATCACGTCAGCCAGGACTTGGCCTGGCCCGACTGAAGGAAGTTGGTCGATGTCGCCAACGATTAGAATGGCAGCCTTGTCCGGCACCGCCTTAATAAGCGCCTGCATCAGCATGACGTCGACCATAGAGGTCTCGTCGACAACTAGCAGGTCGCAGTCGAGCGGGTTATCGTCGCCGCGCTTGAAGCCGCCGCCCTTGGGGTCGACCTCCAGCAGCCGGTGGATGGTCTTGGCCTCGAAGCCAGTCGCCTCGGTCATGCGCTTGGCGGCGCGGCCGGTCGGAGCGCAAAGCAGCAACCTCACTCTCTTCGCTGCGAGAATGCGCAGAATAACTTTGACAATGGTGGTCTTGCCGACGCCGGGACCACCGGTCATGACCAACACCTTGGACCTCAGTGCAAGCCGGATCGCGGCTACCTGGCTTGCCGCAAGGGCAAGCCCTATGCGTTTCTCGGCCCACGGCAATGCCTTGTCTGGGTCGATCCAGGGCCAAGGGAGCGTGCCATTCGCAAGCCGCAACAGCCGCTCGGCAATCGTGTGTTCCGCCCGATGCAGAGCCGCCAGAAATACACAAGGGGTTTCGCCGACACTATCTGCGATAACCGTGCCCTCTGTCAGTTCGAGATCAAGCGCGGTACGAACTCGTTCTATCGGGACCTCGAGCAGCCTCTCGGCAAGCGGCACCAGCTCATCCCTCGGCAAGCCGCAATGCCCTTCGTTCATGGCCTCGGTCAGCGCGTAGGAAATTCCAGCGCGAACCCGGATCATCGCGGTCTTCTCAATGCCGAGTTTCATCGCGATCGTGTCGGCGGTTTTGAAACCAATGCCGCGGATGTCACGCGCGAGGCGATATGGGTTTTCCGACATGACCTGCACGGCGTCCGAGCCGTAGGTCTTGTAAATGCGCACCGCTCGCGCCGTGCCGACGCCATTGCTGTGAAGGAAGACCATGATTTCGCGGACGATCTTCTGCTCGGCCCAGGCGGCAGTGATACGGCTGGCTCGCACCGGACCAATGCCTGTTACCTCGCGTAGGCGCTCGGGCTGGGCCGCAATCGTATCAAACACCTTCTCGCCAAAAGCGCGCACCAGCTTCTTGGCGTAAACCGGCCCAATTCCTCGAATCATCCCGGAGCCGAGGTATTTCTCGATGCCCTCAAGCGAAGTCGGTTCCGTGGTCTTTAAATACTTCGCCTTGTACTGCTGACCATGGGTACGGTCGTTGGTCCATTCGCCCGATGCAGTGATCCACTCGCCAGCGGAAATCACCGCGGTGTGCCCGATCACCGTGACCAGTTCACGGTGGCCGCGCGCCTTTATCCGCAGAACGCAGAACCCGTTCTCTTCATTGTGGTAGGTGACGCGTTCGACGAGGCCGGCCAGAACTTCTTGAGTGGGTGTTTCTGCCTGCGGTCTCACACGGATCATCGCCCAATGCTTTGCCTCGGCTAAAACGTATGCGGAAATCAATTCTATACTCGTTTAATTTTCGCTGTTCTTGCGTACAAATTCCGGTTTTTTGCTATATAATTAGCTGTTTTGTTGGG
>JBKPLN010000306.1:0-3618 GCA_046731635.1 Pseudomonadota bacterium
CCACAGGACCGTGATCGGCCGAGTCTCGAGTCAATAGTCACGCGATTTGGGGGCTGAGGAACCTATGGTCCTGCCTGACATTTAACCTTTATGTAATGAGGACGGGCGCACGCTTCCTGTCACGTTTCGGTCACAACACTCCGTCAGCAATCCTGATATTGCTGGCTTCACACGCCGCTGCGGGAGCCTTTTGTTCGGCAGCGAGCGCGCTTAGGAGATAACGTTCGTGGTCTTCGAGGGCTTGTTCGCGCGAACGCGGAACAGCGACCGTGCAGCGGAAGCGACGACGCAACCGCAGCCGGCGGCCGTGCGCCCGACCATCGGCCTGGCGCTTGGCGGCGGCGCCGCGCGTGGTTTTGCCCATATCGGCGTCATCCGCAAACTGCTGGAGCACGGCATCGTCCCCGATGTGATCGTCGGGACCTCGATCGGCGCGGTTGTCGGCGGATGTTATGCCGCCAAGGAAATGGACAACCTTGAAACCTGGGCCCGTACTCTCACCGTGCGCGGCGTGCTCAGCTATCTCGACCTCAGCCTCTCTGGATCCGGACTGATCGGAGGCGGCCATCTTGCGAGCCGCCTTGAATCCGGGCTGAAGGACACCCGCATAGACGATCTCCCGATCCGCTTCGCTGCGATCGCTACCGAATTCAATACGGGCCACGAAATATGGCTCACGCGCGGTCGTCTAAGCGAGGCTTTGCGTGCGTCTTATTCGCTGCCGGGAATATTTCCGCCTGTCCTGATTGGCGGACGCTGGCTTGTTGACGGCGCGCTGGTCAATCCTGTGCCGGTCTCGGCTGCCCGCGCTTTAGGCGCTCGCCTGGTGATCGCGGTCAACCTCAACGGCGATCTTTTCGGACGTGGCACGATCATCGCGAGTCACGGTTCGGACGACAGCGAGGCTGTCAGCGCGCAGCCGAAATCCAATGGCCTGCGTGGCATGTTTGCCGGCGATCGCTCATTGCGCCGGCAATTTTTCGGCCGACGCGGCCGTCCCGGACTGCCGACCGTCATGGTCGAAGCCTTCAACGTCATGCAAGATCGCATCACGCGCGCGCGGTTGGCCGGCGATCCACCGGATGTGCTCATAAGTCCGCGGCTTGGCGGCATCGGCTGGTTCGACTTCCACCGCGCGGCAGAAGCAATCCAGATAGGCACTGAGTTTACCGAAAAAGCCATCAGCGCGGTCAGCGAGGCCGTGACCGCGCTGTCGCAGCCAAGCAACGGATCGCTATAGGTCGGCTGTTACGCTGTACGGATATAATCGCGCATCGCCTCGGATTCACCCTCGACCTCTTCGACGCGCTGCTTCACGACGTCACCGATCGAGATAAGTCCAACAAGTCGTCCGTTCGCGATCACCGGCATGTGACGAAATTTTCCTGCGGTCATGCGTTCCATGATGCTGGCGCACGTGTCGTCCTCGCCGCAGGTCGCAACCTCGCGCGTCATGACCTGGCCGACCGGCAAAGCAAGCGCATCTGCGCCGTGCTCAGACACTGCCCGCACGATGTCACGCTCGGACAAGATGCCCGCGAGACGTTCTCCCGCCCCACGGATAAGGACTGCACCGATACGATGCTTGGATAGCAATTTTGCCGCCGTCGCCAGATCGGCTGTCGGCTCGATGCTGATGATGTCGCCGCCCAATTTCTTGGCGGCCAGGATCGCCTTGACGTTCATGGCAGCCTCCCTGGCGCATGACTATTGTTCATGCAGCTCATGCGCAAAAAATACCTGCCGGCCCACAACGCAGGTCGCAGCCGGATTTGGGAAACGATCATGCTGAGCCAGCGGTTCCGTCAAGACGTAAATGTGCAACGCGTCTTGCCGGCCAATCCCGTTAATGACGCGTTGCAGCAGAGTCCTCGGGTGGCGGAAGTTGCGGCGCTGGATCGAACCAGGAAAAAAGCAGTAGTCCCGCGAGAAACCCGCCGATATGGGCCTGCCAAGCCAC
Organism: Pseudomonadota bacterium; assembly: GCA_046731635.1. Lineage (GTDB taxonomy): Bacteria > Pseudomonadota > Alphaproteobacteria > Rhizobiales > Xanthobacteraceae > Pseudolabrys. Next base: position 1,961 of record JBKPLN010000306.1, read on the forward strand.
TTGGTGTTCCTCGCCGGTAATCGGCAACGACCCGAGTCCGAATAGGATATTGATACCGAACCATACCGCCACGAAAAGCATCACGCGCGTTTCTGACAGTACGCCTCGTAGCGGAACAGCCGGGACGCGATAGCTCTCCTCGTCGGCCCGGCCCAGCAGCGTCAGCGGACCGCCACGTTGAAATGCAAAACGCATGGCTGCCGCCATGGTGCCCGAGACAACTGCCGACGCGCCTATCATGGGAACTTGCTCGCCGGCATGCGTCGCCAGATGCACTGCGGCTCCCGCGGCAGCAGTCACGACAAAAAACGCGATAAAGCGTGCCGCGCCAAAACGGCGCGCGACCGCGCTCCCGAAAGGCAGAAGCCATATCGCATTGACGGCGAGATGGGTCCAGTCGGCATGAATGAGCGCGTAGGTGACGAAGGTCCAAATATCGGCCCCGCCGCCCGGCAGCATGCCTGCAAGCACATTCGACGTGTCGTATCGCGCCGGAATGAAAGCGAAGCTCAACAAAAATTCCAGCTTCTGCTCCTCGCTCAGCAGCAGCGTATATCCATGCACGAGCACGAGCACAGCCAGCACCGCGACGAGCACTGAAGGGATGTTGAAAAGCGGTTCGCGCTTCACGAGACGATCCGGAGGGGCACGACTGAGTTACGCCGCTTTCCTGCTCCGCCGCAAGACAGATTTTGCAGAGAAAAGGGAGGGCTTTCGCCCTCCCTTTGAGCCGAGTTACGGGGTGTCTCGCCGTAGTTAACGGCCAGTCACATCCCCTTCGCCTCCCCGAGGCTCTCAGCTTTTGAGAACCCGCCGTCAGGAATTCCGGCGGGCCGGACACATGGATGAGGCGAACCATACCGGGCAGCATGCGATCCGCCAATGCGACTCTGGTTTTAACGCTAACCGCAGTTCACGGGCAGCAGTGGGGTGCGCGGCACGATAATGTGTTCTTTAGATTATAGCGTCGTCAAACCGCGCGGCTGTCCCAATCGACTATGAAACACGCTTCGACCCGTGAATTGTTTGACTACTGGAATCGGAGGCGAGGCCGACGCCTGGTCGCGGCACGTTCGGATATCGTCCCGACGGATATCCGTGATGTACTGCCTGATACATTCATGCTGTCAGCGGATTTCACTGACGAGATAAGGTTTCGTCTTGCGGGCACTCGAGTCTGCGTATTGTTTGCGCGTGAGCTTAAAGGCGAGTCATTCAAGAGTCTTTGGGCCAATACGAGCAAGGATCAGGTCGATACGATCCTGAGCTCTGTGACTGATGAAAATGAGGCCATCGTGGCCGGCGTTCTTGGCCGCACCGAAGATGGGGCGGAAGTCGAGCTGGAATTGCTGCTGTTGCCTCTCGCTCGTCACGAACGGACCCGCATCCGAGCTCTTGGCCTCATTGCTCCATTGACGTCCCCCTATTGGCTGCGAGAACGCCCCTTGACCGAGCTCGACGTCCGGACGCTTCGGAATATCGCGGTCGAGCAATCTTTCGCCACCACCACATATTTCCAGTCGCGGCAGGAAGAACCGCGCACACGGCACGGTTTTCTCGTCTATCGAGGCGGGCGAGAATTGCGGCCGGATGAGCGAAGCAGCTAACGCATCGTTAACGATAGACTAATACGCTTGGCCATACGGAAATTGTTTCCG
>JBKPLN010000307.1:0-1060 GCA_046731635.1 Pseudomonadota bacterium
AATAGATACAGTTCGCTGCAGTGCATGAGTCCGCTTTTGGCCCTTAGCGGACATCCCTAATTGCACCGCACATGTCCGCTTTCGGGGGGAAAGCGGACATTGCCCAAATCTCGCATCGTCCGGCGGGAACTTAATGACGCCCCGTTAGGGTGCAGTTCCGCAAATTTCATGCCTCCGCAACATCGACTTGATTTTGTCTTGGCGCAATACAGATATTTTTCAAAGACCAACGAATATTCCAATCCTAGAGGAGGATGGGAAATGAACGAAACTGCAAGCAAAGTGCCCGTAACAGAGGAGAAGGCCCCTGAGCGCTCGACCGAGACGCAGGCGTGGCGTCCGTTCGAAAGTCTGCGCCGTGAGGTCTACCGACTTTTTGAGGATTTTGACCGGGATCTCAGGCGCCCCCTGCGGCGCTCCGCTTTCGATGTCGACCCGTTCTGGCGGCGTCAGCTGAAATGGGGTGGCGCTCCCGCGGTCGACGTTATCGAGACGGATGACGCCTATGAGCTCACTGCCGATCTTCCGGGGATTGACGAGAAGAATATTGAGGTGAAGCTCGCCGAAGGCAGCCTCACGATCAAGGGCGAGAGGCAGGAAGAGAAGGAGGAGAAGAAAAAGGACTACTATCTCCATGAACGCCATTTCGGTTCCTTCGAGCGCCACTTCGCGCTACCGGAGGGCGTCGACGCCGACAAGATCGAAGCAAGTTTCAAGAATGGCGTGCTCACGGTGAGGCTTCCCAAGAAGCCTGAGGCCATCCGGCCCGAGAAGAAGATCGAGGTCAAAACCGGGTAAATGAATAAATCCAAAAAACCCCGGCGTCGGCCGGGGTTTTTTGTGTCCTCTGCTCGCTGGTCAAAAATTGAACAATCAAACCCACTTCACAGTTACCTAGTGTGTTACGTCACTAGCGATCACGTTGATGCGGCTCTAACCATCCCACCACTACATGCTAAGCTCGCGAGGTAACCATCAATGCGATGGTGTAATAAGGTTGGACACGTGGAGTTCGGATAGTGGCACGCATGGATACTCCACTTTCCCGCCTTGTCACACG
>JBKPLN010000308.1:0-3216 GCA_046731635.1 Pseudomonadota bacterium
TGCCTGAGCTGACCAAGTTCGCCAAGACACACAAGCTCAAGATGGTCACGGTCAAGGCACTGATCGAATACCGGATGCGCCGGGAAACCTTTATCAAGCGCATGGCGAGCGCCAGGCTGCCGACGATCTTCGGGGAATTCGACGCCGTCGCCTTTGAAAATGAGATTGATCACATCACGCACATTGCGCTGGTCAAGGGGCGGGTGGATAACGGAGCCCCGACGCTGGTCCGGGTGCACTCCGGCTGTCTTACCGCAGACGCTCTGGGATCTCTGCGGTGCGATTGCCGCGACCAACTGCACGCGGCTATGGAAGTCATCGAGAAGGAAGGCCGTGGTGTGCTCCTGTACCTGAACCAGGAGGGACGGGGAATCGGGCTGCTGAACAAAATCAGGGCATACGGACTACAGGATAAGGGGAGCGACACGGTGGAGGCCAACCTCAAGCTGGGCTTCAAGGCCGATCTGCGCGATTACGGAGTCGGCGCACAGATCCTTGCAAATCTCGGCCTCCATCAAATCAAATTGATTACCAACAACCCGCGCAAGATTGTCGGAATTGAAGGATATGGATTGAAAGTCGTTGAACGAGTGCCGATTGAAATTCAGCCGCATGCGGGCAACGTCAAATATCTCAAGACGAAAAAGAAGAAGTTGGGGCACATTCTCAAGAAGGTGTGAGTCGGGCGGTTGGAAGTGCCCCTGTTCTCCGACCGCAGCGCGGAGGATAGGAGAGGATGGTGAAACTTATTGTGACACTTAGGGCGGTTCTCGCCTGGGCAAAGCGCACGTCCCGGCGTGCGCGGGGTCGGGCGGGTGAAGAATGTACGCGCAGTAAGAGGCCAATCAGCCTTGTCGCAGCGACATGCGTACCCTTCCAAAGAGGCACAACAAGCTAGCGGATTATGAAACTCCGTAAAGGCTCACACAACGCGACTGGTCTGAAGTTCGGGATCGTAGTTGCGAAATTCAATAAATTCGTCACAAGCAAGCTGTTGAGCAGTTGTATTGATGGGCTGACCAAACACGGCGTGGTGCCCGAAGACATCGAAGTCGTGCGTGTGCCGGGCGCGTTTGAAATCCCGCTTGTCGCGAGGACTCTAGCGGGAACCAAACGGTTCGACGCCGTGATCTGCCTCGGTGCCGTCATTCGAGGCGATACGCCTCATTTCGACTATATTAGTGCGGAGGCCAGCCGGGGCATCGGTCAAGCAGCCTTGGATGCGGACGTGCCGATTATTTTTGGTGTGCTGACGACCGACACGGTGGCCCAGGCCATCGTGCGAGCGGAGCCGACCAAGTTCAATCGGGGCGGCGAGGCGGCGAAGTCGGCGATTGAGATGGCGACCGTCATGCGGATGATACGGGGCGGCGAGGTAACGGCTCAGCCAAAGGAGACCGCCGGAACAAACGGCGCGGCTCGACGTACGACACGAAAGCGCAAGACCTGATTATGGGATCTCGCCACCAGTCGCGCGAGCGCGCGCTGCAAATCTTGTTTCAATACGACATCCATGGCAAACCCGGCGTCTGGCTGGACGAGTTCTGGAATCAGTGTCACGCCACGGAAGACGTCAGATCGTTCGCCGAACAGCTCGTCACCGGCGTGCTCGGGCACAAGAACGATCTGGATGCGCTCATCGGTAAATACGCCACGAATTGGAAGGTCAGCCGCATGCAGATCGTCGACCGCAATATCCTCCGCCTCGGCGCCTATGAACTGTTGTGGCTGGATGAGGTGCCGGCCAAAGTCACCGTCAATGAAGCGATCGAGCTGGCGAAGGATTTCGGCGATGAGGAAGCCGCAAAATTTGTGAACGGCATTTTGGACAAGGTGCTGACAACGGAGGCGAAGTTGGCACTCAAGAGGCAAGAGGCCGTGCGTCAGCCTCAGAGTGGGCGTGACGAGTGAGCGCCCGGACGTCCAATGATTGACCGCTACACACGTCCACAGATGAAAGCCATCTGGGATCTCAAACACAAGTATGAGATCTGGCTGGAGGTCGAACTGCAAGCCTGTGCAGCATTCGAAAAGGCCGGGCAGGCGCCCCGCGGCACGTCCGCAAAAATCAGGAACAAGGCCAGGATCGACGTGTCGCGGATCGCCGAAATCGAGAAAGTCACGAAACACGACGTGATCGCATTCCTCGAATCCCTGACGGACACCGTAGGACCGGAGCATCGGTTTTTGCATATGGGATTGACCTCATCCGATATCGTCGATACGTCGCTGGCCATCCAGATGACCGAAGCCCTTGATCTCATTTTGGAAGGTGTGCAGGGGTTGCTGGCGGTGTTGAAGCGCCAGGCTTTTCGCTACAAGAGCCAGGTCATGGTGGGGCGTTCACATGGTATCCATGGCGAGCCCATTTCGTTCGGATTCAAGCTGGCCATATGGCACGAGGAAGTCGGCCGACATTTGGCACGCTTGCGTCAGGTGCGCCGGGAGATCGCGGTCGGCAAGCTGTCCGGCGCGATGGGGACGTTTGCGCATCAGGGACCGGATATCGAAGCCTACGTGTGCGGGAAGCTCGGCCTCACCGTGGATCCGGTGTCCAACCAAGTCGTGCAACGGGACCGTCATGCTGCCTATGCGACAGCTCTGGCGCTGCTTGCAGCCACAATCGAAAAGATCGCGACCGAGATCCGGCATCTTCAACGGACTGAGGTCCTCGAGGCGGAAGAATATTTTTCGGCAGGACAAAAGGGCTCGTCAGCCATGCCGCACAAGCGTAACCCGATCGTATCGGAAAATCTCTGCGGATTGGCGCGGCTCGTGCGGGCCAATAGTCTCGCGGCCATGGAAAACGTGGCCCTGTGGCACGAGCGTGACATCAGCCATTCCTCCGTCGAGCGCGTCATCATGCCGGACAGCACCATCCTCATTGACTACATGCTGGCGAAAGCCACCGACCTCATCAAGCATCTGGTGGTCTATCCGGCCAACATGAAGCGCAATCTCGAGCTGACCGGCGGATTGGTGTACTCACAACGCCTACTGCTAGCGCTCATCGACAAGGGCGCGCAGCGAAAGGAATCGTATGAAGCCGTGCAACGCAACGCCATGGCCTCATGGAACGGATCGGGAAACCTGCAGGAACTGGTCGCGAAAGACCCGTTCATCGCACAACATCTGAAGAAAAGCGAAATCGCCGCCTGCTTCAATCCGAAGTATTATCTGCGGCATGTCGATGAGATCTTCAAGAGAGTGTTCCGC
>JBKPLN010000309.1:0-4701 GCA_046731635.1 Pseudomonadota bacterium
CGCTTATCAAGTATCGCGTTGATTCGGCCAGTATATTTCAGTCCGGCGGCCGTCGGCGGGGCAATGCGGCCTGTTTTTCGAATGTCCTGGGGGTTCATACCGCGGCTGGCAGCCTTGTATGCCGCCCTGTTCCTGCTGTTCGGCATCCAGATGCCCTTCTTTCCGGTCTGGCTCGAGGCGAAGAATGTCGACGCGAAGCTGATCGGGATCATCCTAGCCGTGCCAATGGTTGCCCGGGTGCTCGCAATTCCGCTTGTGACACGCGAGGTTGACCGACGCGATGCCGTCCGCCATGCGTTGGTTATCGCAAGTCTTGCAAGCCTGGCGGGATACGTGCTTGTCGGGCTTTCAGCCGGCGGCACGGCGATCCTGATCACCTACACGCTGACGGCACTCTTCTCGACGCCATTGATGCCGCTTGCGGAAACCTACGCGCTCACCGGGCTTCTCGCGCGCGGTCGCGCATACGGACCTGTGAGGCTGTGGGGCTCGCTGGCTTTCATTGTTGGCAATTTCGCTGCAGGGTTTGCCGCCGATGAAATTCCGACGCGCCACTTGATTTGGCTGATGGTTGCGGCAAGTGGGCTCTTAGCAGTCGCAGCGTGGCAGTTGGCACCCCTCGCAGCCAATCCGCCGCAGCAAAAAACCGAAGCGCTTCAAGGGCACGGTCCGCTACGGGACCGCGCCTTCGTCGCGGTGCTTGCTGGCGCCAGCCTCATCCAGGCTAGTCATGCCCTGGTCTATGGGTTCTCCGCTGTTCAATGGCACGGTGCCGGTCTTGATGGGACCTTTATCGCCACGCTCTGGGCTCTTGGGGTCGCCGCCGAGATCGCATTGTTCGCGCTGCAAGGACGATTGCCGCCTTTTCTTACACCCACCGCGATGCTGATGATCGGCGCGTTGGCCGGCACGCTGCGCTGGCTGGGCATGGCGCTCGATCCTCCGGCCCTCGCGCTGCCTTGGCTGCAAATACTGCATGCATTCTCGTTCGGCGCGACTCATCTGGGAGCGCTGATGTTTCTTGCGCAGCATGCGCCAGCGGGTCAGGCGGCGACCGCGCAAGGTTATCTTGCGATTGCCGCGGGCCTCGCAATGGCCGCGGCAACGGGCATATCAGGCGTGCTTTATGCCGACTTCGGCAGCGGCGCGTATATCGCGATGGCGCTAACGGCGTTCGCTGGCGGCGCTTGCGGATTCGTAGCGCACCGGATTCGGCGTGAGCCGGCGCGCTGACCGCACCTGCTCGCGACCGTCGCGATCGCAGCTTGCCACGATGCCGTTGAGGTCCTGACCCTGCATAAAGAGCATCTTGCGGGAGAGACCGCCGTGCCGGGTGATCCACCGCCGAACCGAAGCCGGATAGATGCTCCAGAGAGCTTGCGTGCCCAGTGGGCTTGTCACTGGTCTTCCATCGCGGTCCGGCATCCACGCCGCGTGAAAGCCGAAGCGCGCCCGCTGCGTGGCGCAGATGCGCTCGCGCGGAACGACGCCGAGCACCAGCGTGCAAGCGGATAAGCAATTTCCGTCGACGACGACACGTTCGCCCGACGAGCGCACCGATGCGAACGCTTCAAGATAGCGACCGATCTGACCGCCGCGGTCCTCTGAGATCCGCATGGTCGCGGACGCCGATGTTATGCTGAGCGCCAAAGCGGCGGCGCCGAGAGCAAGACCCCGAATTTCCATTTCCCCGTCCCGTTATCGTCGCCCTACCTAGGCCGGCGGTGCGATCTTAGAATCAAGTCTAAGGCCGGCGGTGCGATCTTAGAATCAAGTCTAAGCCAACCCGGGCGCCCACGGGAAGCTTTGATTTCGAAACAAGCCGAAGAAAGTTAAGGTCCGGCACATTTCATGAACGAAATCAGGCGGCGCGGGCAGGATCGCCTGCGAGTTCCATCGCCTGACCTCAGCCCCAAAGTGAGGGCGAGGGAGGAAATACCATGCTGTCGACGTAACGCAGGCCATTGGGGCGATCCCGGCTGAGCAGGAGCGGCCCGTCAAGGTCGACAAACCGGGCCTGCTGCGCGATCAGGATGGCAGGCGCCATTGCAAGCGAAGTGGCGACCATACATCCAACCATGATCGTGAACCCTTGCCGCCGAGCCTCCGCGACCATCGCGAGGGCTTCGGTCAACCCACCGGCCTTGTCGAGCTTGACGTTGACGGCATCGTACCGGCCGGTGAGGGCGGATAGCGAAGAGCGGTCGTGCACGCTCTCGTCCGCGCATATGGGAATGGGCCGTTGCATGTGCGCCAAGATCTGATCCCGCCCCTCGGGCAGCGGTTGCTCGATCAGAACAACGCCTGCCTCAGCGCACGCCGCGACGTTGGCTGCAACATTGGCCTCATTCCAACCCTCGTTAGCATCGACGATAAGCGTCGCCTGGGGCGCAGCGGCGCGAACGGCGGCAATGCGCGCGCTGTCGCCCTCGGCGCCAAGTTTGATCTTAAGCTGAGAGCGGCCGGCAGCCTCTTTCGCCGCTCGTGCCATTGCATCCGGAGCAGCAAGGGAAATCGTGTAAGCGGTCGGCAGTGCGTGCGGAGCAGGGAGTTCGGCAAGTTCATGTGCCGGCCGTTTGGCGCGCTTTGCCTCCAAATCCCAAAATGCGCAATCAAGCGCATTGCGTGCCGCGCCCGGTGGCATTGCTCTCTGCAGGCCCTTGCGATCGATACCCGCCCCGAGTTGCGGCCGCATCGCTTCGATTTGTGCCCTGACGCTGTCCACGCTTTCGCCATAGCGCGCGTAGGGGACGCACTCGCCGCGACCGCGTGCGACCCCGTCGCTGAGTTCGGCAACGACAGTTAGTGCTTCAGTTTTACTGCCTCGGCTGATGGCAAAGGAGCCGGCTATGGGCCAGCGCTCAACTGCAAGCGCAAGGGTCAACGGCAGGCTCACCGGGCAATACGGAATCCAGTGGCGAAACCACAATTACATCCGTCCGCGATATTCGGCGGACGTAAGGTCAGTCGAATCGCCCTGCCGCGTGCGCAAGCATGGTGTAGACCTTGCCGGTTTCCGAGGTGAGATAGGTCCGTGCTACCACCTGCCCGCGATCGTCGCGGGACACTTCGTCGAGCAAACGCTCGAACTCTTCGATGTAACGATCGACAGTTTGCTTGAATTCGCGATCGGCCCGGTATTTCTTGCGGATGTCGTCGAACGCCTGCTGGCCCTGCAAGGTATAGAGCCGCCGCGTAAAGACGTTGCGCTCCCCGCGCTTGTAACGATCCCACAGGTCAGCAGCAGCGTCATGGTCGATCATCCGCGCGATATCGACTGACAACGAGTCGAGCGATTCGATGGTGTGCCGCGGAGTTCGCTCGTTGCCTGCCCGGGAGGAAGCAGACTCTCTCGCGCCATCCCGCGCCGGCTCACGCAGTGGTTCGCGCTGTGGACTGCCCTCATCGCGCGAAGCGCGATTGAGCAGATCGGTCAACCAGCCTCGGCCGGGCGCCGCTGGGGCAGGGGTGAGGGAGGGCGTATCCGGGTTCCGGCGCAGCGGAAAACCGCTTGGTTCGGGGCGTTGCGCAGGACGCGACGGCGCTTCGCTGCGCGGAGGAGTTTCGCCGCGAGGTGGCCCTTCGTCGCGCGCAAGGGCTTCATTGCGCGGAGGCGCATCGCTGCGGGCCGTAACGTCATTGCGGCCGCCGATGACAGCGAGCGAGGGCTCCTCACGTGTCCGGCGCACGGGCTCGACCGCATCGAGATTTCGTCCATGGCGGGCGACTATGCGGTTAAGTTCGGCCAATGCCTCGATCTGGTCCACGATAACCCGACGCATCTGCGAAGCGCTTTCGGCCGCTTCTTGCGGCAGTTCGAACACCCCGCGCCGCAGTTCGCCGCGCGTGGATTCAAGTTCGCGATGCATTTCGGCGGCCATCTGCTTCATGTTTTGCACGGTTTCGGCAAAGCGCTCATTTGCCTCGCGGAAGAGCGACTGAGTGTCCCCGGTGTTTTGCGTGTAAATCGCCCGCAGGGCTTCGGATGAACGCTGGCTTTCTTCTTCGGCACTCTCACGCACGCGTTCATATTGCTCGCTGATTGCGCGCATCCCCTCCGCGCTCGCTTCCGACACCACGCGCGCAACTTCGCGTGCGCGTGCGGACGCAGCTTCGAGCGATTCGTCGAGCAGGCCGGAGAAACGGGTTAGCCGCTGCTCGAGATCCTCGGTGCGGATATCGAGAGTGGCGATCAGGGAATCAAGCTGAACACGACGTTCATTGACGCTGGCTTCAGTGCGCTGATTGCTGTGGCCGATCATGTCGACCGCCTTGGCCAATTCGTGGCCGTGAACATCGAATTGACGCGCAAGCTGGCCGAGGTCGCCAATGATCTGGGCCATGAGATCGCGGAAATTAGCGATGTTCGTCTCAACGCGGCCTGTGGCATCGCCGGTCGAAGCCGTGATCTCTTTCATGGCGCCGACAAACTCGGAAACCCGCACCATCAGCGTGTTTTCCAGCGCACTCATGTTCTCGTGCGCGCCGCTGAGCACTTCCTGCAGCATGATGTTGGCTTCACGCAGCCGCCCGAACAGGGCGGTTGTATCGGTGCGCAGCATCGTATGCGTTTCAAGCATTTCCTTGACCGTCGATGTCGCGGTGTCCTTGGAATGCGTGATCGCTTTCTGCGTGACTTCGTTGAGCTCATTCAACGTGCGGGATACCGTGCTGGTAGCAGCTTCACCCGCGGCATTGATC
>JBKPLN010000310.1:0-10459 GCA_046731635.1 Pseudomonadota bacterium
GGTTTGATGACTGTGGTGTCCGTGGAAGCAGCCGTCGAACCCGCAACCACCAAGCCAGTGGCGCGCAAGAGCGATCTTGCGCGATTTGCGCGGCCAATGCTCGGCCTGTTGGTGCCGCTCGTTCTGGCGGGCGGCTGGGAGTTGGCCGTCTATTTTGGCTTCTCGAACGGACGCCTGGTCCCGCCTCCGTCGCGCATTTACGCGGAATTTGCCGAGTTGGCGCGTTCCGGTGAACTGTCGCGGCATGTGACGGCGACATTGCTGCGTGTCGGCGCCGGGTTTGCCGCGGGCACGGTGGTTGCCACCGTGCTGGGTGCGCTTGCGGGCTATTCGACGTTGGTGCGGCGATTGATCGATCCCAGCCTGCAGGGACTGCGCGCGGTTCCTTCGATCGCCTGGATTCCCTTGTTCATCCTCTGGCTGGGAATTTTCGAAACGTCCAAGATCGCGCTGATTGCGGTCGGCGTGTTCTTCCCCATTTACCTCGGCGTCATGGGTGCGGTCCTGTCGGTGGACCGCAAGATCGTCGAAGTCGGGCGTGTCTTTCGGCTGTCCGGCCCGGCCATGGTGCGGCGGATCCTTTTGCCGGCGATCTTGCCCGCTTACGTGCTCGCGCTGCGGGCGGGTCTGGGGCTCGGCTGGATGTTCGTTATCGCCGCCGAATTCATGGGCGCCTCCGAGGGTCTTGGCTATTTGCTGATCGACGGACAGCAGCTCGGAAAGCCCGCGGAGATCGTGGCTGCGCTTCTCGCCTTTGCCGTTCTTGGCAAAACCACGGATTGGATTGTTGCCCTCACAGCGGCACCGTTCCTGCGCTGGGAAGATCGCTTCTCGCGTCAGGGAGAGACCTGATGCTGGTGCTGGAAAATCTCGGCAAGACCTATCCGAACGGCGTTCGCGCGGTCGAGGGCATGAACTTTGCGGTCGACCCCGGTGAAATTGTCGCCGTGATCGGCGGTTCTGGCTGCGGGAAGTCGACTTTACTGCGCGCGATCAGCGGACTCGATCGGCCGACCCAGGGTCGCGTCTTGCTCGACGGAGAGACGATCACCTCGCCGCACGAGAAGATCGGCATCGTCTTCCAGGAACCGCGCCTGCTGCCGTGGCTGACGGTCGCCGACAACGTCGCTTTTGGATTGAACGACCTGCCTGTTTCCCGCCGCCGCCATCGCGCTGCCGGTGCGCTGTCACGCGTCGGCTTGATCGACAAACGAAACGTCTGGCCGCGCGAATTATCGGGCGGTCAGGCGCAGCGCGTTGCTATTGCGCGTGCACTGGTCCCGCAGCCGGAAGTATTGCTGCTTGATGAACCGTTCTCCGCGCTCGATGCCTTCACGCGGGTCGATCTGCAGGATCATCTGCTCGATCTGTGGACCGATCTGCGGCCGATGATGATCCTCGTCACGCACGACGTTGACGAAGCCATCGTGCTGGCGGATCGCATCATCGTGATGCGGTCGCGTCCCGGCCGCATCTTCGAGGAGATCGCAGCGGATCTGCGGCGCCCGCGCGACCGCCACTCGGCTGCGTTCGATCACGTCAAGTCGCGTGTGCTTAACGCCCTTGACCGCTCGCTTGTCGGCGAGCGCCTGCCGGAAAAGGCCGCCGTCGAGCATCCCGGAGCCGGCGCAGCCATGTGGTGGTAATCGCCCTTGTGCTTCGCTGTATCGAGCCTGTAGGTTCCCACCCTGGCATGCGAGGAGAAGTACATGGACGCAGGTGAATTGCGCGCGATGCAGGCGCCGATCAAGGAACGCTACAAGAGCGATCCGAAGACGGCCTACATCACGCTGAAGGCCAAAGGAACGCTCGATGACAGCGGCATTGCGTGCAAGGTCGAAACCGGCCGAGCGCTGGCCGTCGCGGGCCTTCATCCTGCGACCGGAGGGTCAGGTCTTGAGCTTTGCTCCGGCGACATGCTCCTGGAGGCTCTCGTTGCGTGCGCCGGTGTTACGCTGAGGGCGGTGTCGACTGCGCTCGATATTCCCCTGAAGTCAGGAAAAGTCTCGGCCGAAGGGGATCTCGACTTCCGCGGCACGCTCGGCGTTGCCAAGGATGCGCCAGTCGGCTTTGCCCAGATCCGGTTGCGCTTCGATCTCGATACCGATGCGCCGCAGGAAAAGCTTGACCAGCTCCTCAAGCTTACCGAGCGCTACTGCGTCGTTTATCAGACGATCAGGAACGGACCGCCGGTCGACCTGCAGTTGAAACGCATCTAGGCTTTTTCCCGCTAGTGACGCGGGCTGCGGACTGTGGTTCGCTGCCTCCCGAACACGAAAAAAAACCGGGAGGGCGTCCGATGCGTATGTTCCAGGTCTGTGTTTGCGGCCAGCCCCTGCAGCTCAACGAGCAGCCAACGCCGCAGCCGACCGGCAGCGAAGTCCTGTTGAAGGTCTTGGCGGCCGGCGTCTGCCATAGCGATATCCACCTGTCGGAAGGGTATTTCGACCTCGGCGGGGGCAAGCGCCTGAGTCTTGCCGACCGGGGCATGAAGCTGCCCGTTACTCTCGGCCACGAAAATGTCGGCGAGGTGGTCGCGCTCGGTCCGCAGGCCAAGGGAGTTAAGGTTGGTGACCGGGTGCTCGCACATCCATGGATCGGGTGCGGGACCTGCGATCCCTGCAAGCGGGGCGAGGAAAATCTTTGCCGCGCGATGCGCAGCCTCGGCGTTTTTACGAACGGCGGGTACGCGGACTACTTGATGGTGCCGCATCCACGCTACTTGTTCGACATCGGCGATCTTTCGCCGGAACGCGCCGCCCCGCTCGCTTGCTCTGGTGTCACCACCTTTGGCGCGTTGAAAAAGATCGCCACCCTGAAAACCGAGCCGACGGTGATCATTGGCGCCGGCGGACTCGGACTCATGTGTCTTGCGCTGCACAAGGCAATGGGCGGTCACAGCGCGATCGTGGTCGATATCGATCCGACCAAACGCGACGCAGCAAAGAAAGCAGGAGCCGCGGCGGTGGTTGACGGTGCTGCTGCCGACGCCTCGCAGCAAATCATAGACATGACCAAAGGCGGTGCCTGGGGCGTGATCGACCTCGTGGGATCCTCGCAGAGCGCGCGCGTTGGCTATGACAGCCTGATCAAGGGCGGCAAATACGTTATCGTCGGCCTTTATGGCGGAGATCTCACGGTCTCGCTGCCGCCGATACCCATGCGGGCCTTGACCATTCAGGGCTCGTATGTCGGGAGCCTGCCGGAGATGAAGGAATTGATAGAGCTCGTGCGGCGGACCGGCTTGCCGCCTGTTCCGGTTGCCACAAGGCCGCTCGAAGACGTGAATGCAGTCATGGATCAGTTACGCGCCGGCAAAGTAATCGGTCGCGTTGTGTTGACGCCGGCCGCCAATTGATGACAGTGGCGAGGGCTTAAGGAAGAACCGTCATGGCCGGGCTTGTCCCGGCCATCTCGATTAGAAGGTGATGCCGTGCTCGCCCGACCGGGATCACCGGGACGAGCCCGGCGATGACAGCGCCGTATCAAATTTAATGTCCCCCGATCTTTATTTCGCGCTCACGCTCATCGTCAAAATGGCCGTGACCGCAGCGTTTCTGCTCGCGGCCACGATTACCGCCGAACGCGCCGGGCCGCTGATTGGTGGCTTGGTTGCGACGCTTCCGATCAGCGCCGGCCCGGTCTACATCTTTCTGGCACTCGATCACGATGCACATTTCATTGCTCAGAGCGCCTTGGGCAGTCTCGTGACCAATGCCTACAATGTGATTTTCGCGCTGACCTATGCGCTGCTTGCGCAAAGGCGTTCACTGGCGGTGAGTTTTGGTACAGCGCTTGCGGTCTGGATTGTGCTCATGTGGATGGGTGCGGCTGTTCGCTGGACAGTTGGTCTGGCCGTTCTATTCAATTGTGCGGTTATAGCTGTTGCTTTATGGATTTCGGCGCCGCTGCGTCACGCACCGATGCCCCGGGTAGAAACGCGTTGGTATGACCTCGTGCTGCGTGCCGCGATGGTCGCTCTTCTTGTGGGGATCGTTGTGACCTTGAGTTTTCGTATCGGCCCAACGGCCAGCGGTAATCTTGCGGTTTTCCCGATCGTGCTCAGCAGCATCATGATCATTCTGCATTATCGGGTGGGTGGACCGGCCACCGCGGCTGTCATGGCCAATGCCGTGATCGGGCTGGGCGGTTTCGCCGTCGCGGTCCTGGTGGTCAATCTTACCGCCGAACCGTTTGGCTCCGCTATTGCGCTGGCGTTGGCATTGCTGGTTTCAGTCGGCGCCAACCTTATGATCTATGTGGTGCGGCAAAGGCTGGCCGTGAAATGAGCGCTCTCATGGGAAATTCATTGTTCTGGTACGGGCTTGCGCTGAAGATCGCGATGACCGCCTCGATCGTCGTGGCGGCATCCATCGTGGTCGAGCGCAGCGGGCCGTTCATCGGATCGCTGATTGCTGCGTTGCCGACCGCCGGTGGCGCCGCCATGATTATTCTCGCGCTCGAGCACCCGCCGGAGTTTATCGCTGCCAGTGCGGTCGGCAGCCTGATTGCCAATGCTGCCTGCGCTCTGTTCGCCCTTGCATACGCCGCGCTTGCGCAGAAACATTCGTTGAGATTCAGCTTGGGCGGTGCCTTCCTCGTGTGGCTCGGCACCGTGTTCCTGCTTCGGCTCGTGGACTGGAGCGCGACGGGCGCAACGATATTAAATGCCGTCATTTATCCGATAGCGATTATCGCAGCACATCGTTTTCGAATCGAGGGATCGGTCAAGCGCGTTGAGCTTACAGGCGCTGACCTTGCCTGGCGTGTCGGCCTCGTGACGTTCTGCGTGATCCTCGTGACGGTGGCCAGCAGCTCGATTGGCTCGTATTTCTCCGGCGTGTTCGCGTTCTTCCCGGTAGCGATGGGATCATTTTTCATCATTCTCCATACGCGCGTCGGGGGGCCGGCGGCGGCAAGCGTTGCCGCGCACGTGCTCACGCCGTTGATCGGGCTGGGCCTGGGCCTGCTTGCGGTCCATTTCCTGGCGGTGCCGCTGGGTGTGTGGTGGTCCTATGCGATTGGCTTGAGCATCGGTCTCGGTTGGAATGCGCTGCTTTGGTTTGTTCGCGATTGGCGGGCAACCAGGTCCGTTCGTCCCCGCGAAAGCGGGGACCCAGTTTCAAAACAATAATCGGCTGGGTTCCCGCTTACGCGGGAACGAACGGCAGCGCTTCAATGCACAAGCCCGAGCTCCAGTGCCTTGATCTGCAGCGCGAGGTAGCGTGAGAAAATCCGGCATTGCGCCAGGCTGCCGGCGGTGAACCACAGGCCAGGCTGAGCGGTGCGCCGCCACATGTTGCGCAGCTCGCCACCGTCATCGAATCCCCAGACCGGCCCGATCCGGTCGGCGATTTCATCGCCGAGATAGACGCGGACGGTTTCCTGCTGATTTTTGTAGCCGGTCGCAAGGACCAGCAGCTCGGCAGGCAACACGCGCCCGTCGCGCAGCCGTGCTCCCTCGGCGACAAAGGTATCGATGTCGGCGTATTGCAGCAGGTCGATCGCGCCCGAAACGATCAGGTCCGAGCAGCCAACGTTGAAGTAATAACCGCCGCCCCGGCGCAAATACATCATCTGGAAGCCGGTTTCGTCCTCGCCGAAGTGCAGACGGAAGCCACGCTTGTCGAGCGCTTCGAGGAGCGGCTTGTCAACCTCCCGGCCTCTGGCGGTCGACAGCTGATAGGACCGCTGCAGCACCGGATAGGGAAAAGAGGTGGCGAGCAGGTCGCAGTCGTCGAACGGGATTCCTTCCGAATAAATCGCATAGACGCTCTGCGCTTCTTTAAGGCTCACAACGTAGGTCTTGCTGCGCTGGATCATGGTGACCTGGGCACCATGGGCTTGCAGCTCCTGCGCGACGTCATGGCCGCTGGTGCCGGTGCCGAGCACAAGGGCCTTGCGGCCCTTCCACCTTTCCGCGTGCTTGAGATCGCCGGAATGAACCTTGGTGCCCGCGAAAGCGTCAAGCCCGGGAAGATCCGGGGTGTATGGAATGCTGCTCACGCCGGTCGCGAATATCAGGTGGCGCGGGCGCATGACACGCTCGCCGCCGTCCTGCTGGCGCAGTGTGACGCACCATTCGCGGCGCTGCGCGTCGTAACTTCCCCCAACAAGCTCGGTTCCGGTCCAGAAATTCAGCTCCAGGGCTTCGACGTAGGATTCGAACCAGTTCGCCAATTTGTCTTTCGGGATGTAGACAGGAAAGGTCGGTGGAAATGGAAGATAGGGCAGGTGATTGACGTGCACTTCATTGTGCAGCGTCAACGAATGATATCGTTTGCGCCAGTTGTCGCCGACCCGTTCATGACGATCGACGATCAGCGTGTCAATGCCGAGTTGATGCAATCGCGCCGCAATCGAAAGTCCGGCCTGTCCGCCGCCGACCACAATGACAGCGGGATCGCGATCGGTATAGGTGCGCACCTTCGCCAGGCGATCGCTCCAGTTCTCGGCGCCGAAGTCGCGGGTCGAGTCGGGCTCTGTCCGGCGCCTGAATTCCTCTTCATGGCCGCGAAGCTCGTGCAGATTCGTGTTCAGCGTCCAGGCGCGCAGCCTGCCATGTGCATCGGGTACGAGCCGCAGCACGCCGTTGGCAGGCCCGTACGCTGTTTCGAACTCGAACAATGCCTCAATGGCTTCGGTACCCGCGCACGTCACCCAGCGCGGCGGCGTTCGACGCGACGGAATGTGAAAATTTTTCGGTTGAGTGTGCGCGGCGGTCTTCCGCAGCATTGCTTCGATTGCCGCGCGTCCAGACATCGTCTGGATAGTCCAGGTGAAGGCGAGCACATCGCGCCAGAGCCCATCCTCCAGAAACAACTCTGCGGCTGCCGCGGAATCTGGGGCGGTCAAAACGGCGGCAAAATTTTCGAGCCAGCGCTGCGCGTCTGCTGGCGCCGTCGCTTGTTTGCGGTCGGCAATATTCATCATCATCGGGCACAGACTGTTCCACACCGTTCGTCCCCGCGAAAGCGGGGACCCAGAGTAGCAAAGTTCCAAAGCTCGTCATTACAACCCTGGATTCCCGCTTGCGCGGGAATGAACGGACCCGGGATTCTTGGCTACTTGCGTTTTTCTGCCAGTTTGGCCTTGAGCGAATAAAGCGCTTCCAATGCCTCGCGCGGAGAGAGGTCATCGGGGTTGATTGCGGCGAGGGCAGCAATGACGGGTTCCTCGACCGGTTGCCGTACGTCCCGAGGCAATTTCGAGGGCACCGCGAACAGCGGCAGATCTTCAAACCCCTTGGACGCCGAGCGGTCTTCCTGTTCGAGCTTGGCCAAAACCACCTTGGCGCGCTCGACCACGCTGGCCGGCAAGCCCGCAAGCTTCGCCACTTGGATGCCGTATGAACGATCGGCCGCGCCGGCCACGACCTCGTGCAGGAACACGACTTCACCGTGCCATTCCTTCACCCGCACCGTCGCGTTGTGAAGCCGGTCGAGCCGTCCGGCGAGTGCAGTCAGCTCGTGAAAATGCGTGGCAAACAGTGCACGGCACTTGTTGACGTCGTGCAGGTGCTCGACAGTTGCCCAGGCGATCGACAGTCCGTCGAAGGTGGCGGTGCCGCGTCCTATTTCGTCGAGAATAACCAGCGCGCGCTCGCCAGCCTGGTTGAGGATGGCGGCGGTTTCCACCATCTCGACCATGAAGGTCGAGCGGCCGCGCGCGAGATCGTCCGCGGCACCGACACGTGAGAACAGCCGGTCGACGATTCCGATGTGCGCGTGTTTAGCCGGAACGAAGCTGCCAATTTGCGCAAGAACGGCAATCAGCGCGTTCTGCCGCAGGAAAGTGGATTTTCCCGCCATGTTGGGGCCGGTGATGAGCCAGATGCGGCCGGCGTCCGTTTCTTCGGGCGGCGACAGATCCGAATCGTTTGCAACAAAGGGACTGCCATCCCGCGACAAGGCCTGCTCGACAACAGGATGACGGCCGCCTTCGACCACGAAGGCGTGGCTGTCGTCCACCTGCGGCCGTGCATAATTCCGTTCGACGGCGAGATGCGCCAGTGTGCTGGCAACATCGAGGCTCGCAAGCGCTTCCGCGCACGTCTTGATATTGGCGCTCTGGGCCATCACGTTGGCTGTGAGTCTCTCGAATGTTTCGAGTTCAAGGCCGAGCGCGCGCTCGGCGGCGCTGGCAATCTTCGCCTCCAGTTCACCCAGTTCGGTTGTGGTGAACCGTACCTGGCCGGCAAGCGTCTGGCGGTGGATGAAGGTCGCGTTGAGCGGCGCCGCCATCAGTTTTTCGCCATGCTGGGCTGTCACCTCGACGAAATAGCCGAGCACATTGTTATGCTTGATCTTGAGGATCCGGATGCCGGTTTCCTCGGCATAGCGCGCCTGAAGCGCCGCGATGACGCGACGCGACTCGTCGCGCAGCGCGCGCGTCTCATCGAGAATTTTATCATAGCCGTCGCGCACGAACCCGCCGTCTCGCTTGTAGGCCGGCAAGTCGGCAGCGAGCGCGGCCGATAACTCGGCAGCCAGCATTCCGTCGGGCTTGCGGCACGCCTGGATTGCCTCTGCGACTTCATCCGGAGTTTCTTTCAGCGAGCCAAGCGCGCGGGCAAGATCGGCCGCGGCCAGCATGCCGTCGCGGATCGCGGCAAGATCGCGCGGGCCGCCGCGGCCGACGGCCAGGCGGGACAATGAACGGGCGAGATCGGGCGCAGCCTGCAGACGCGAGCGCGTTTCCGCACGGGCTGCGGGATCGCCGACAAAGCCAGCCACCGCGTCCAGCCGCTTGGCGATCTTCACCGCATCAGTCAGAGGCGCCGACAGGCGCTGTGCCAGCAGGCGTGATCCCGCGGCGGTCACCGTCCGGTCGATCGCGTCGAGCAGCGAGCCGCGTCGGTCGCCCGCAAGTGTGCGCATCAATTCGAGATTGGCGCGTGTGGCCTGGTCGATTGCCATTGCGGCGCCGGCATTTTCGCGCACGGGCGGCGACAGCGGCGGGCGTTTGCCGAGCTGCGTACGCTCGATGTAGGTGACGCAGGCGGCAGCAGCCGTAAGCTCCAACCGGCTCAATGCTCCGAACGCCTCGCTGGTCGCCACTGCGAAGAACGAAGTCAGTCGTCGTTCGGCGGTCGCGCCATCAAAGACGTCCCGCGCAAGCGGCGTGACTGCCGGCAGCGAGCGCCAATAGGCCGCAAGGTCGGCTTCGCTGAACAGCGCGTCGGAAACGAGAATCTCGCCTGGTTCAAGCCGCGCAATCTCGGTGGAAAGCGCCGCGCGATCGCATTCGGTAATGCGGAATTCGCCCGTTGAAATATCGATCCAGGCAAGCGCGAAGCGCGTTTCATCGCTGCCTGACGACAGGCGGGCGCGCGCAACCGCCAGAAGATAATTATTGCGTCTCGCATCGAGCAGCGTGTCTTCGGTGAGCGTGCCCGGCGTCACCAGCCGCACGACGTCCCGGCGCACCACGCTCTTATAGCCACGCTTGCGGGCTTCGGCCGGGTCTTCCAGCTGCTCGCACACAGCCACGCGGTATCCCTGCTCGATAAGCCGGTGCAGATATTCATCCGCGCGCAGAACAGGAACGCCGCAGAGGGGCACGTCCTTGCCAAGATATTTGCCACGCCTGGTGAGCGCGATTCCGAGCGCGCGCGAGGCGACCTCGGCATCCTCGAAGAACATCTCGTAGAAATCGCCCATCCGGTAGAACAACAGGCAATCCGGGTTGGCAGCCTTGATTTCGATGTATTGCGCCATTGCCGGCGTCACGCGACCTTCGTCAGCCGGCGGATCCGGTTCGGGCAAGCCAATGGATTGTGTCTGAGCCATGGGCGCGGAGGTTAGCAGATGGCTGTCTTGCTTCTACCGACACCCAGGCTGGGTTGGCGCGTCATGCCCGGCTTTATGCCGGGCATCCACGACTTTCTTCGTCCCACGACGTCAGTCCCGGCCCTGTGCGGGGCATCCACGGCTTAGCGGCTTCGCAAAGATCAAAGACGTAGATGGCCGGGACATAGGTGTGCGAAAGCACGCCGTCCTTCGGACGGCTATGCCCGGCCATGACGAGTGGAGAGTTTGTGCGAGTTGCTTAAGCCCGTTCGTCCCCGCCCCCGCCTTCGCGGGGGCAGGCTGCAGCGGGGACCCATCGCGGTGGTTGCCGACTTCACACCGTTCGTCCCCGCGAAAGCGGGGACCCAGAGCCAAAAAACTGGATCCCCGCCTACGCGGGGATGAACGGAGTTTTGACGTGCAGTGCAATCCACCCGTCATGCCCGGCCCTGTGCCGGGGCATCCACGTCTTAGCGGCTTCGCAAAGATCAAAGACGTGGATGGCCGGGACATAGGCGTGCGAAAGCACGCCGTCCTTCGGGCGGCTATGCCCGGCCATGACGAGTGGAGAGTTTGTGCGAGTTGCTTAAGCCCGTTCGTCCCCGCCCCCGCCTTCGCGGGGGGCAGGCTGCAGCGGGGACCCATCGTGATGGTTGCCGACTTTACAC
>JBKPLN010000311.1:0-9465 GCA_046731635.1 Pseudomonadota bacterium
GTCTTTACCTGCAGCAGGTACATCGGATGGACCTTGCGGCCATCGGGGCGGATATTGCCTTGGCCAAACAGCGGGTCTTCGGTCGGGATCGCCTTCATGGCGGCGACAACCGCAGCGCCGTCTGCGGGTGAGCCGACTTTGTCAACGGCCTTCAAGTAATGCAGCACCGCGGCATAGACGCCGGCGTGCATATGGTTGGGCATCATTTTCTTCGGGTGCCGGTCTTGAAAGCGCTTTGACCATTCGCGGGACTGATCGTTCATGTCCCAGTAAAACGCGTTGATGCCAACCAATCCCTGCGCGGTGTTCAGCCCGAGCGCGGGCACGCTTTGCAGGTCGAAAATGAGCGAGACGATCTTCTGCCTGGCGCCGATCTTGAATTCGGCCGCCTGCTTCACGCTATTGGTGGTGTCACCGCCGGCATTTGCGAGTGCAACAACTTCCGCGCCCGATGCCTGTGCCTGCAGCAGGAAGGAAGAGAAGTCCGACGCGCCCAGCGGATGACGCACTGTGCCGACGATCTTGCCGCCGCTTGCCAGTACTTCCTCGCTGGCCTGCTTCTCGAGATCATGTCCGAACGCGTAGTCAGCGGTGATGAAGAACCAGGTCTTGGCGCCGGATGCGAGCACGCCTCGCGCCAAGGCGTGACCGTTGGCCCACGTGTCGTAGGTCCAGTGCACGAAATTCGGCGAGCATTTTGCTCCGGTGAGCAGGGCAGTGCCGGCGCCCGAACCGATCGCGACCTTGTTCTTTTCGCGCACGATGTCACCGACCGCCAGCGCGACCGCCGAGTTTGGCATATCGACGATCATGTCGACGCCTTCAACGTCGAGCCAGCGTCGCGCAATGCCGGCACCGATGTCGGGCTTGTTCTGATGGTCACCCGAAGTCACTTCGGCCTTGCGCTTCGATTGCTTGCGGAAGTCCTCGATCGCGAGCTGCGCGGCGATCACCGAGCCCGGACCCTGGAAGTCGGCGTAGACGCTCGACATGTCATTGAGGACGCCGATCCGCAGCACGCCATTTGTCTCGGCGTGGAGCGGCGTGGCCGCCAGGGCGATGAGAACCGTGGCAACTGTCCTGAATTGCAGCATGGAGACCTCCCGGAAAGTCAACGCATCGAGTTCTTTGTCGAGCTGTCAGGAAGAATGTTGTCATTGACAACAATCTAGGTCAAGGCGACTCTGATGCTGGCCATTGAAATCGCCGGGTGAGCTATGCGCACTGCAGAAAAGGCAGAGAATCGGGTTCCGCTGGAGAACGGCCTCGAACTTGGCCAACTCAACAATCATCTGGGCTATTTCCTGCGCCGCCTGCAGATCTGGGTCTTCAAAGACTTCATCCAGACGCTGCGGGCGATGAAGGTGCGCCCTGCTCAATATTCGGTGCTGCTGGTCATCGAGGCCAATCCGGGTCGCTCGCAGGCTGCAATCGCGCAGACCCTGAGCATCGAACGGGCACGGCTAGCCCGTTTGCTGCACGACCTTGAACGGCGGAAGTGGATCAGCCGCCGCGCATCCGGCAGCGACGCACGCTCTCACTCGCTCTATTTGACGAAGGATGGGGAAAGGGCGTTGGAGAGCATCAAGGGTCTCGCCAGGCGGCACGAAGCCCAGCTGGCCAGCTACATCGGACAGAAGCGGCGGCAGCAGCTCATGGACTTGCTGCGCGAGTTTGGCTGACAGTCATTCCACCTCGTAGACATCAAGCCGCACTGCGCGCGGCTCCCGTTGGCCCTTCGCCACGGCGAGTATGCGGTTGAGCCAGTCAAGCGATGCATCGGCGGTCTCAAACCGCATCACAGTGCGGAAATAATAATGAGCGGGATCGACAGTGTCGCCGCGCGCCAACTTTTCCATCACGTCTGCTGGACCATGACGCAAGCCTTCACTGGTCACCATGATCAGTGCGCCGGCTTGCGTCTGTATCGTGTAGCGGGCTTTGATGTCGGCGGCGCCGTCGCTGCGGATGATCTGTCAATCAGCACCGCCTGGGAGAATCCGGCCGGTGAGTTTTGGCCCATGAACGGTGCCTCCGAGGATCCCGATTACCCGCCGCTCGCCATAGGGGGTTCGCCCGAGACTGGTGATGGCCTCGAGTTCGGCGCGAATCGTGAAGATAGGCTGCTTGCCCAACATCGATGGCGATCCGTTGGAGCTCCAACTTGTGACGTGATCGCCATTTGACCCTGCCGATGGGCAGCCGTAAATACGGACCACAACCGGGACCATTTCGCATGGCGCGTATTTCCTCGCTCGCCGAAGCCATCAAATCAGCCGTTCGAGACGGCGACACCATGGCTCTCGAGGGGTTTACTCATCTCATCCCTCACGCGGCCGGCCACGAGATCATCCGCCAGGGCCGCAAGGGACTGACGCTGATCCGGATGACTCCGGATCTCATCTACGACCAGCTCATCGGGATGGGCTGCGTCACCAGGCTGGTTTTTTCATGGGGCGGCAATCCCGGTGTCGGTTCGCTACACCGCCTACGAGACGCCATCGAGAACGGCTGGCCGCAAAAGCTCGAACTGGAAGAGCATTCGCATGCAGCGATGGCCAACGCCTATGAGGCCGGTGCAGCCGGTCTGCCTTGCGCCATTTTCCGCGGCTACATTGGCGGCGATCTGCCGAAAGTGAATTCGAAGATCAAGCGCGTCACATGCCCGTTCACCGGCGAGGAGCTCGCCGCCATTCCGGCGCACCGGCCTGATGTGGCGGTGATTCACGCGCAGCGCGCCGACAGGGCCGGCAACGTCATGATCGAAGGCGTGCTCGGCGTGCAGAAGGAAGCCGTACTCGCATCCAAGCGTTCGGTAGTGACAGTCGAGGAGATCGTCGACGAGCTTCCCGAGCGCAGTCTCAACGCGGTCGTGCTGCCGCATTGGACCGTGGGCCACGTGGTCGAGGTGCCGGGCGGCGCCTACCCGTCCTATGCGCAGGGCTATTACCCGCGCAACAACAACTTCTACAAGGAATGGGATGCGATCTCGCGGGAGCGCGAACCGTTTCTCGCCTGGATGAAAGAGAACGTGCTGACAAAAGGCCCCGAGGTCTTTGCTAGGTATGGGCGCAGGCATCGGCTCGCGGCGGAGTGAATCTCATGACCGACTATAAGCCCAATGAAATGATGACCGTCGCCGCGGCACGCGCCCTGAAGAACGATGACGTCTGCTTCGTCGGCATCGGTCAGCCATCTGCCGCGTGCAATCTCGCGCGGCTGACGCATGCGCCCGATATTACGCTGATTTATGAATCCGGCACCCTCGCGACCAAGCCGAACATATTGCCGCTGTCGATCGGTGACGGCGAACTGTGTGAGACCGCGCTGACCACCGTCTCCGTGCCGGAAATGTTCCGCTATTGGCTGCAAGGCGGTCGCATCAAGGTCGGCTTCCTGGGCGGCGCGCAAATCGACAAGTTTGCCAATCTGAACACCACTGTCGTCGGCCACTACGACAATCCGAAAGTCCGGCTGCCTGGCGGCGGCGGCGCGCCGGAGATCGCAACGTCCTGCGGCGAGATCTTCATCATCATGACGCAAGGGAAGAGGGGCTTTGTTGACAAGCTCGATTTTGTGACATCGATCGGTCACGTGTCCGGTGGCGACAGTCGCGCGAGGCTCGGTGTGAAGACCAAGGGTCCGACCAAG
Organism: Pseudomonadota bacterium; assembly: GCA_046731635.1. Lineage (GTDB taxonomy): Bacteria > Pseudomonadota > Alphaproteobacteria > Rhizobiales > Xanthobacteraceae > Pseudolabrys. Next base: position 3,652 of record JBKPLN010000311.1, read on the forward strand.
CTCATCACCGATTTGGCTCTGTTCGAGCCGGATCCGGAAACGAAAGAGATGACCGTGGTTTCCATTCACCCCGGCGTTACCCGCGAACAGATTCAGGACAATTCCGGCTGGAAGATCAAATTTGCATCCAAGGTTGCCGACACGCCGCCGCCGACAAAGCACGAGCTTGAGGTGCTGCGCGAACTTCATGCCCGTACCGATCGCGCGCACGCGGAGGCCGCCTGATGGCGCGCGAGGTCTTTCTTTGCGACGCGATCCGGACGCCGATCGGACGTTATGGCGGGGCGCTTGCGAAAGTACGGGCGGACGATCTCGCTGCGGTGCCGATCAAGGCGCTGATAGCGCGCAATCCCGGGGTCGATTGGCAAAGGCTGGACGAAGTTTATTACGGGTGCGCCAACCAGGCGGGCGAAGATAACCGGAACGTAGCGCGCATGGCGCTTCTGCTTGCCGGGCTGCCGACGAGTGTCCCCGGCGTCACGCTCAATCGCCTTTGCGCCTCCGGAATGGAAGCGGTCGGCACTGCCGCGCGTGCGATCCGCGCCGGCGAAATGGAATTCGCCATCGCAGGCGGCGTGGAATCAATGACCCGCGCGCCCTTTGTCCAGGGCAAGGCGCAGGAAGCCTTTTCGCGCAGCGCCGAAATCTACGACACCACGATCGGCTGGCGTTTCGTCAATCCGCTGATGTAGCAGCAGTACGGCGTCGATTCCATGCCGGAAACCGGCGAGAACGTGGCGGAAGAATTCCAGGTCACCCGCGCCGATCAGGATGCCTTTGCGCTGCGCTCGCAGCAGCGCGCCGGCAAGGCCATTGCATCGGGATACTTCGCCAAGGAGATCGTTGCGGTCGAGGTGCCCGGCGGCAAGGCAGGCCCGACCAAGGTCGACAAGGACGAGCATCCGCGGCCCGACACGACGCTCGAGCAGCTCGCCAAGCTCAAGACTCCCTTCCGTAATCCCGGCACGGTGACGGCGGGCAATGCCTCCGGCGTCAACGACGGAGCCGCCGCGATCATCGTGGCGTCGGAAGCCGCGGTGAAGACGCACGGCCTCAAGCCGCGTGCCCGCATTCTCGGCATGGCATCGGCGGCAGTGCCGCCGCGGATCATGGGGATTGGGCCAGTGCCGGCGACGCAAAAGTTGATGGCGCGGCTCCAGCATAGAATTGATGATTATAGTTTGATCGAGATCAACGAAGCCTTCGCCTCCCAATCGCTGGCGTGCCTGCGGCAGTTGGGGCTCGCCGATGATGCGGAACACGTCAACCCGCATGGCGGAGCGATCGCGCTCGGTCATCCCCTGGGAATGTCGGGCGCCCGCCTGGCATTGACGGCGTCACACGGACTTGAGGAAAACGGCGGCAAGCTTGCTCTTGCCACGATGTGCGTGGGCGTTGGGCAAGGCGTTTCGCTTGCAATCGAACGAGTCAGCTGAAAAGGCCAGAGTAAGGAAATCGAAATGACGCTGGTTTTTCCAAAAGAGAGCCTGAGTGCTTTTCCCAAGCACCTCACGCCGGGCTATCGCAGCACGGTCAAGCGCTCGCCATCGAAGCCATTGATCGTTGTGCCGCATACGCTGTCGGAGCTCACCGGCCCGGTCTATGGCCACGATGCCGTGCAGGAAAGCGATGCGGATCTCACGAAGCAGCACAAGGGCGAGCCACTGGGCGAACGCATCATTGTGCATGGTCATGTGCTCGATGAGGACAAGCGGCCGGTTCCCGATACGCTGGTGGAAATCTGGCAGGCCAATTCGTGCGGACGCTATGTGCACAATGTCGACCAGCATCCGGCTCCGCTCGATCCGAACTTTACCGGAGCCGGACGGACCATTACCGACAAGAAGGGCTACTATCGATTTGTCACCGTGAAGCCGGGTGCATACCCGTGGGGCAATCATCACAATGCCTGGCGGCCGAACCACATCCACTTCTCGGTGTTCGGCCGCTCATTCCTGTCCCGCCTGGTGACGCAGATGTATTTTCCCGGAGATCCGTTGTTTCCGTTCGATCCGATCTTCAATTCGGTGACGGACGAAAAGGCACGCCAGCGAATGGTTTCGACGTTCGACCTTGAGAACACCATTCCCGATTGGGCTCTGTGCTTCCGCTTTGATATCGTTTTGCGCGGCCGTGAAGCTACGCCGCAGGACCCGGACAAACACTAAATGTCGGAAATCACCCCCTCACAGACTGTCGGCCCGTTCTTTGCTTATGGTCTGGCGCCGCACAGCCGTTGCGATTGGAAGCCGAGCGATATCTACGACTGGAAGGACACCGCGGGCGCGAATCTTTTAACGCCTGACGTCTCGGGGACGAAGATTCGCATCGAGGGCCAGGTGCTCGACGGCGATGGGATGGCGATCAACGATGCCATGGTCGAGGTATGGCAGGCGGATGCGCAGGGCCGCTACGCCCATCCGGGCGACAGCCGCGCCCGCCCGAACACCAGGTTCATAGGCTTCGGCCGCTCGGCAACCGACAAGAACGGCATCTTCAGTTTCGATACTATCAAGCCGGGTTCGGTGCCAGGACCGAATGGCAAGGCTCAGGCGCCACACATTGTGTTCTGCATCTTCTCGCGCGGAATGCTGCGGCAGATTTACACCCGTCTCTATTTTGCCGACGAGGCGGCGAACGACGGCGATCCCATCCTGTCGCTGGTGCCGGCTGACCGGCGTGGGACTCTCATTGCCCACAAGGAAGTCCGCGGCGGGCTCCCTGTCTACCGCTTCGACATCCGGGTCCAGGGCGAGAACGAAACGGTTTTCTTCGACATCTGAAATTCCGCTGGCGGCGGTTGCTTCCTGGCATCAGCCAGCTGGAGGCGCTCGCCCAACACTGCCCACAAACAGCAGTCATGATGTGGGCAGCCTCCAGCTATCGCGCACGCCGTGCATAGCCGTTCACAGCGATCTTCCTAAGTCCAATAATCCTAATTTCTTGCCGATGGGACAAATCCCACCCACTTTGCCCACATTTCCCAATTCGACATTTTCGGTTGACGACGGGGGCCCAAATTGGTTCCTTCGCGGATAACGGCCTCTGAGAGCCGACGAGGAAGCGCTGCCATGAATGAACAGATCCTCCAGGAGATCAGCGAATTCTGCCGCACTCGTGGGCTGGCCGAATCGACTTTCGGCCGCCGCGCCGTCAACGACGGCAAGCTGGCGAGCCGTCTTCGCAACGGCGGCCGCATCACCACCGACACGCTCGAGCGCATTCGCTCATTCATGGCGCGAAATCTGGACGGCGCGCCGGCGCGACGCCGTGTCCTGTTCGAGCCGACTCCCCCGAACGTTCTTCCGCTTGTGAGGCCTGCGGCGGTGCCGCCTGTCGCATCGGGAGTGGCCAGTGACGATCCGCAGCGCAATTTCCGTTTCTTCGACAATCGGCAGAAATACCTGCTGTTCGTGAACACCTGCTCGGAGAAATGGGAAATTGCATCGCGGGTGGGACTTGAACTGGCGAATATTCACCCGCGGCCGCCCGCCGTGCGCGTGTTCGACGCCGGCGTCGGCGACGGCACCGTGCTGGCTCGCGTGATGCGCTCGATGCACGACCGCTTCCCGACCACGCCTTTCTATATCGTCGGCAAGGAAATCAGTCTCGAGGATATCCGGCTTACGCTGCACAAGATGGCGGATCGCTTTGTCGAACATCCTTCGAGCGTGCTTGTGCTTACAAACCTCGCCTATGCCGAAGCACCGTGGCTGGCAGTGAAATCGCTGAGCGCGGCTGCCAGTCTGGTCTGGAAAGAGCTGGCGATGGAAGGCAACACCGCGCACAGCTTCGAAAAGCAGATTACCGATCTCGAACCGTTCCTGTCCGACAACTGGAAGGCGCGCGTTAGCCCGAAAAGCGGAAATCCGGTCTATGAGCGGCCGGTGATCCTGGTGATCTATCGCAGTGACCACCGGTTTCTGCTCGACCAGATCGTGCCGAAGCCGGGTGGCACCGTCGCCGACTATGACCTCGTCATTGCGTCCCAGCCCTATCGCGCGCGCGCTTCGCTGGAGTTCAAGGCAAAGCGGGTGCTTGCGCCGCTCGCCCGCGCGCTGGGACCTGGCGGCCGAATGATCGCAATCCATTCCTATGGGCGGGACCCCGGAATGGAAATCATCAAGCGGATCTGGCCAAACGACAATCCATTCACCCACAACCGCCACGACCTGCTCAAGGAAGTGAAGCACGAGCTCGGTTCTGCGGGCCGCGATCTCAACTTCAATGCCTATTCCGATCAACGCTCATTGTTCCGCTACGATATGCATACGCTTCCGTCGGAAATTTCATCGTCGATCGGTACCTCGACGCTGTTGGCGGCATGGAACGCGGCAATCTACGTGGGACAGGTCGAAGACGACCGTCTTTCCGACGTGAACAGCGATCGCCGTTATGTCGAGGCGACGCGCGACGTCCTGCAGCAGCATGGCGGCCTGTGGTTCTACGATGAATCGTTCGTCATTTCGCGCCGGCGCGAATGAACGCGGACTCGCGCATGATGACCGACAATCTTGCACGCAACTTCACCGTCGAGGCGACCCGGCCAAGCGCCGATGAAGTTGCCCAGCTGCGTGAAATCCTCGAGCCGGGCACGTCGGTTTATGTCACCGCCGTTCCAACGGGCGCTGCCGATGAGACCGTCACAGCGGCTGCCGCACTGCGCACCGCCGGGCTCGAACCGGTCGTTCATGTTGCGGTCAGGCGGCTGAAGAGTGTCGAGGCGCTGCGAGATATGCTCAAGCGCCTTACCCGCGAAGCTGGCGTGCGCCGCCTTCTGGTCATTGGTGGCGACACCGATGCCGCGGGACCGTACGTCGATGCGTTGGCTGTGATTCAGAAGGGTGATTTGCGCGCACGCGGCATCGAGGAAATCGGTATCGGCGCCTACCCGGAAGGTCATCCGCGTATTTCATCCGAGCGGCTCGAAGCCTCGATTGACGAGAAAATTGCAAGTGCGACCGCGCAGGGATTGCGCGTGCACATTGTGAGCCAGTTCGCGTTCTCCGGCGAGCATATCATCGCCTGGCTCAAACGGTTGCGCGGCAGCGGCATCAAGCATCCGGTCGGTATCGGTCTTGCGGGGCCGACCAGCGTGCCCGCGCTCATCCGTTATGCCAAGCGCTGCGGCGTATCGGCGTCGCTGCGCGGATTAATGTCAGGGGCGGCGACCGGCCTTGTGGGCAATGTCGGGCCGGACCGCATCATCGATATCCTGCGTGCCTCGCAGCGTGAGCTCGGTGACGCGCATCTGCATTACTTCTCGTTTGGTGGTGTTGTTTCAGCCGCCCACTATGCGCGCGACTTGGCGCAGTCCGGCATTGAACAAAAGGCTGCGGCGCACTCCTGACAGGAGCGCGCCAGCACTCATGCTGGACAATGCATTTTGGTCAGCCTGCGGCAGCCGTGCGCCATCCCTGGTGATAGGTCTCGCGCGCCTGCTGACCGTAGGGGGTCGGCCCAACCTCGACCCGCAGTTCCGTCTGCTTGTGGCGCTCGACGGTGGTCTTTCTGGTGCCGCCGCCTTCTTCGCCCCAGACCAGCGTCAGCTTGGTGCCGACCTTGGCGTACTGTTCCTCCACGAAGCCGAGCGACAGCATCTTGCGTTCGTTGAAGCTGTATCCGGAGAACATCGACGCGCCGACAACCTTGCCGCCGCTCACGATGGAGTCGAATGAGCTCGAAGCATAGTTCGAGAGTGGCAGGTCGATGGATTTGTAGTTCTCTCCGGGCGGCGCGAACATCGACGCCATCACCTTGTTCACGTCATCATTGTTCCAGGCGAACGTCACCTTTTTGCGGTGAACCTTGCCC
>JBKPLN010000312.1:0-1428 GCA_046731635.1 Pseudomonadota bacterium
GCTTAAGCTCAATGGCCGGGAAATCGCGCGTATCAACGATGCCAAGGATCGCCGTCAGGCTTTTCGTGCAATCAAGCAGATCGCGGAACGTTACGTGGAGACTCACATGAACAAAAGCGCTGCACCGATGCTCCCGACGGTGAAGGCCAAGCTCCTCGAAGGGAAAAAGGGGCTCATCGTTGGCGTTGCGAACGACAAATCAATTGCGTGGGGTTGCGCGAAGGCGTTCCGGGCGTTCGGTGCCGAGGTCGCCGTCACCTATCTTAACGAAAAAGCCAAAAAGTTCGTCGAGCCCCTTGCCCGCGCGCTCGAAGCTCCGATCTTTATGCCGCTCGACGTGAGCGTGGATGGCCAGATGGAAGCCGTTTTTGAACGGATCACCAAGGAATGGGGCAAGCTCGACTACCTTGTTCACTCCATCGCTTTTTCGCCGAAGGATGCGCTGCAGGGGCGCGTGGTCGACGTATCGCGGGAAGGCTTCGCGACAACGATGGATGTGTCCTGCTGGACCTTTATTCGAATGGCGCACTTGGCCGAACCGTTGATGAAGAAGGGCGGCACTCTCTTCACGATGTCGTACTACGGCAGCCAGATGGTCGTTAAGAATTACAACATCATGGGCGTTGCCAAGGCGGCACTCGAATGCACGGTTCGCTATCTCGCAGCAGAGCTCGGACCAAAAGGCATTCGCGTGCATGCGATCTCGCCGGGCCCATTGGCGACCAGGGCAGCGTCGGGCATCCCGGAATTTGATGCATTGCTCGAGAAGGCGAAGGCCCAGGCGCCGGCACGCAGTCTCGTCAGCATCGACGACGTGGGAGTAGCGACCGCCTTCCTTGCGCATGACGCGGCGCGCCTGATCACCGGCGAAACGCTTTACGTCGATGGCGGCTATCACATCATGGACTAGGGGGCGCGACAGCGCGGCATCTTCTCACGGGACCTGGAAAGAGGGAGTCCACAAATGACATCAGTGAAAAAAAACGCTCCTTCATCGGAGTTCGACACGGCAGCGTTCGGCATGTTCGCTCCCGCCATGGAGTACGCGACCGACGCGTTCCAGCGCAGCATCCTGTTTTGGGATGTCATGCGTGAGCGGGGAAACCAGTACCGCGAACACATGGCGGAAACGGTGCCGAATGTGCTCGACTATAAAGCGGAGCTTGTGGTTGACGGGCGAACCCTGGAACGGCCCGTCAATTATGCGCTTGTGCGCATCGTCCCGCCTGCCGGAGTCAAGATCAATCCCAAGCTGCGTCCTTTTATTGTCGTTGATCCACGCGCCGGACATGGGCCCGGCATTGGCGGCTTCAAAGCGGACAGCGAAATCGGCGTCGCATTCAAGGCGGGCCATCCCTGTTATTTCGTCGGGTTCCTGCCGGAGCCTGTGCCAGGACAGACGATTGGCGACATCGCTCGCGCCGAAGC
>JBKPLN010000313.1:0-6477 GCA_046731635.1 Pseudomonadota bacterium
AACCAGCGTGATCAACATGATCGCCGGCCTGTTGAAGCCGGACCGAGGCCGCATAGAGGTGGATGGCGAGGTGCTGTTCGACAAAGCCGAACGCATCGACCTGCCGGCGTTTCGCCGGCGTATTGGCTACGTGTTTCAGGAAGGCCGGTTGTTTCCGCATTTGTCGGTCAGGCGCAATCTCGACTTTGGCCGCTGGATGAGCGGCCAAAAGGAGGACGGCAAATCGTTCAGCCACGTCGTCGAAATGCTCGATATCGGCCCCTTGCTTGATCGTCGGCCCGGCAAGCTGTCGGGCGGCGAACGCCAACGTGTCGCGGTCGGCCGAGCCTTGCTGATGCGCCCGCGCCTGCTGCTGCTCGATGAGCCTCTTGCCGCCCTCGACGTCGCGCGCAAGCGCGACATCCTCCCCTATCTGGAACGCCTGCGTGATGAGGCACAGGTGCCGATGATCTATGTCAGCCACAATCCCGCCGAGGTCAAACGCATTGCCAGCCGCGTGGTTTGCCTCGACGCCGGAAAGGTCATCGCAACGGGTGGACCCGAACTGCTCGACGCAGCCCATATCGATGTGCTTGCGTAGGCCATGTTTCCCCCACAGCGAATCGTTTGCCTGACCGAGGAGACAGTCGAGACGCTTTATCTTCTCGGCGAGGAAGACCGTATTGTCGGCGTGTCAGGTTATGCCGTGCGGCCTCCCCAGGTTCGACGCGAGAAGCCGCGGGTCTCGGCGTTCATCTCAGCCGACATTCCGAAGATTCTCGCACTCAAGCCGGATCTTGTTCTGACCTTTTCCGATCTGCAGGCCGACATCGTCGCTGAGCTGATCCGCAGTAATGTGGCCGTTCACGCCTTCAATCAGCGTGACGTCGCCGGCATCTTCGATATGATTCGCGTGCTTGGTGCATTGGTCGGCGCGAGCGACAAAGCCGAAGCGCTGGCGCGCTCGCTTGCCGCGCGAGTCGATGCCGTGCATGAACGCGCCCTCAGGCTGCCTTGCCGGCCGCGCGTCTATTTCGAAGAGTGGGACGAACCCATGATCTCCGGCATAGCCTGGGTATCGGAACTGATCGAAGCCGCCGGCGGAATCGACGTGTTCCCCCAGCTTGCCGAGCGCAAGAATGCCAAGGACCGAATCGTATCTGCCGATGCCGTGATCGCGGCGCGCCCCGACATCATCGTTGGGTCCTGGTGCGGAAAGAGTGCGGCCTAGGCCGATGAAACTTGCGACAGGTGGTAGGAAGTCCGTACCCCGCCGTGCTATGGAGTAGGTTAACTCATGCAACCTGGATGACTGAAATGCAGCCGAATAAGACTCGAAGCGACATTTGGATGGACTTGCTGCTGGTGGCATTCCTGATTGGCCTGAACGTGGCGACCCGCCTGCTGCCGCACGTGCCGGGCGTCTTGCCGGTGGCAGCCAGTGGCCTGTTTGCCGCGCGAGTCTTGCGCACCCCTGCATTGGCCCTGGTCGTGCCTTTGCTGGGCATGGCTCTGAGCGACATGGCCCTCCCGGGCGAGGATTGGCGCATCGCGCTGGTAGGTTTTGTTGCGATCTCGATCCCGGCAGTTGCCGGAATTTTCACAAGGCGCTGGCACGGCGCTTTGCCGGTCGCTGCCACGATGGTGGCTTGCTCGCTGTTGTTCTTCCTGCTGTCCAATGGCGCCGTCTGGGCATTCAGCGGCATGTACCCGCCCACATGGCAAGGCCTGACGCAGTGCTACATCGCGGCTCTACCATTCCTCGAAAAGACCGTGCTTGGCGATCTTTTCTGGACGGCGGTCTTGTTCGGCGGCGCCTGGTTGGTGCAGCACAGGCCGTCAATGTCGAGGCGCGCGCTCTAGCCGAAATACGCCTGCGCGCGTTTCCACAGCGCTTTGGCTCGGCCGGCAAGGTCGCTTGACGCTTCCGGTTCGGTAAGGCGCAGGCCCACCGTCGCGACCGTGCCGCCATCGACCTTGTGCGCCAGCAATGCGATCGGACCAAGCGCGACAATGTCGCCAACTTTTGGACGGCGCCTGAGTTGCTCGCTGAAATAGTCGGCGAGAGTCACATCGGTATGATCCGCAGCGACCTGCAGCCCATAGATTTCCGCCAGCGCCCCCAGTGTCGCAGTTCCGGGCACGAAGAAGTCGCCGAGCAGCCCTGGATCGGGCAACGCCGGCGACGGCATCCTGACGAAAAAACGATCGAGTGCCTGGGCCTTTTCCGGCGGCGCGAGAAGATAAATGTAGTCGCCCTCGCGCACAGGTTCCGCTTCGGCAGGCGTAAGAATCTCCTCGTTCCGAATGACCAGGGTCGGTCGCGCCCAGTTCGGGATTAGTCCGCGGCGCAGAAATGGGCTATTCGCAGGCACGGGATAGCCGACGATCTCGCGCGCAAGCTGGCCCGGCAGATCAAGCTCGACCCTGCGCGGAATGATATCGGCGCGCGTGAAGGCGATATCGAGTCTGCGGGCGGACACCGCCACCGTCCAGCCCTGCACCAGCAGTGACAACAGCACGACGACGAACGCAACATCGAAATAAATGTGCGCTCCTGGCACGCCGACCAGCAGCGGAATCGAAGCAAGGAAGATGCCCACTGCGCCACGAAGTCCGACCCAGGATATGAAAATTTTCTCGTTCAGATGAAACTTGAACGGCGCTAGGCACAAGAACACTGCCGCAGGACGCGCGACGAACATAAGCATAAGCGCCACCGCTATGGCGCCGAACAGGGTTTCGGTGAGCCGATGCGGCCACGCCAACAAGCCGAGAAGAACAAACATCACGATTTGGGAAAGCCATGTGACCGCATCGAGGAATACGACGACAGAATTATGCGCACGCGTCTGATTGTTGCCGACCACCAGCCCGGCAAGATAGACAGCCAAAAACCCCGACGCATACACCGCATTGGCGAAAGCGAAGACAACAAGCGCACTGACTGCCACAAATGGCGCGTGCAAGCCCTGCGCCAACGCCATCCGATTGAGCACCAAAATGATGATTTGACCGCCAGCAAAACCGATGATGAAGCCAAGAACAGCCTCACGCACGAAGCTCATCAGCGCATGCGACCAGGTTTGCCCGCCAAGCAACAATATCTCGACCAGGATAAGCGCAAGAAAGATCGCAAACGGGTCGTTGGTCCCCGATTCGACTTCGAGTACGGCACGCACCCTCGGCCGCAGTCGCAGGCCCCTGGCATTGATCAGGAAGAACACCGCCGCCGCGTCGGTCGAGGCCACAACCGCCCCGATCAACATGGCCTCGATCCATCCGATGCCGAGGGCAAATTTTGCCACCGGAGCAGTCAGCAGCGTGGTGATCAGCACGCCCACGGTCGACAGCATGACTGCCGGCCACAATACGTTCCGCAAACTGGCAAAACGGGTACGAAGGCCGCCGTCGAACAGGATCAATGCAAGCGCAATCGAACCGACCGTATAGGTAGCGCCCACATCGTCAAACTTGATGCCCCCAGGCCCGCCTTCGCCGGCGAGCATGCCCACGAGCAGAAAGACCAGCAGCAACGGCGCGCCAAAGCGCAGCGCGATAAGGCTCGACAGGATGCCGGTGAGAACCAGCAGGCTGCCCAGCAATATGGCGAGGCTGACCGCGTCAAGCGAACTCATTCCGCGAATCTCCTTCCGCTATAGGAAGGTTTCGCGGGCGCAAGAGCAACGGAAACTTTGCCGCTGCTCAGTCGACAATCAAAATGCCACCTTGTCGCCGCCCTTGAGCGAAAGGATTTCGCGCGCTTCGTCCGATGTCGCGATGTCAAGGCCAAGCCCCTCGAGAATCTTTCGCACCTGGGTGACCTGCTGGGCGTTCGATTCAGCCAGCTTGCCGGCGCCTATCCAGAGCGAATCCTCCATGCCGACCCGGACGTTGCCGCCCATCGCGGCGGCAATGGCGGCGACCCGCATCTGGTTGGCGCCTGCGCCGAGCACCGACCAATGATAATTGTCGCCTAGCAGACGATCGGCTGTGCGCTTCATCATCATGACATCCTCCGGATGCGGGCCGATGCCGCCGAGAATACCGAATACGGATTGTACAAATAACGGCGGCTTCACCAGGCCGCGGTCGAGAAAGTGTCGCAACGTATAGAGATGCCCGATATCGTAGCACTCGATCTCGAAGCGGGTGCCGTTGCCCGCACACGTGGTCAGAATGTATTCGATGTCGGCAAACGTGTTCTTGAACATGCCCTTTTTCGAATTTTCGAGGTACGGCTCTTCCCAGTCATATTTGAACTTGCCCTTGTAGCGCGGGATCATCGGGTACAAGCCGAAGTTCATCGTCCCCATGTTCAGCGAAGCAACCTCCGGTTTGAAGGTTGCGGCCGGCCGCACGCGCTCTTCTGCAGTCATTGTGGGTGCGCCGCCAGTTGTGATGTTCACCACCACGTTGGAGCGCTGCTTGATCACCTTGAGGAATGGAGCAAAGGCCTCCGGCGTCTGGTCCGGGCGGCCGTCCTGCGGATTGCGCGCATGGAGGTGGACGATCGCCGCCCCTGCCTCAGCTGCCCCGATGGCGGCATCCGCAATTTCCTGCGCCGTCACCGGAAGATGCGGTGACATCGACGGCGTGTGGATCGAGCCGGTAACAGCACAGGTAATAACGACTTTGCGCGACTTCGCCATGACTTTCCATCCAATGAAGTGAGGGTTGTTGATTGGCAAATGGACTTCGCCATCGATCCTAGAGTATCAGCCATAGCGAAGTCACCCTTGCTCGGTTTGAACTTTGAACTCCATGGCCGCACCCGAGAAAGTGCATAGGCAGACACTGATCATCGGCATCGTCTGCGGCACGCTGGCAGCCCTCGCGTGGGCGGCAGGCTTTGTGGTCGCGAAGCACGGAATCGAGATCGGCTTTTCACCCGCGGATCTCGCGTTTCATCGCTTCTTCTGGTCGGGCTTGCTGGTACTGCCGCTGATCGTGCGTGACGGCTTGCGCGATCTTGGCGGCATCGGGTGGGGACGCGGCTTTGTATTGAGCATGCTGTCCGGTCCGCCGCAGTCGCTGCTCGCCTATAGCGGCTTCATCCTGGTGCCGCTCGGTCATGGCACCACAATCCAGCCGGCTTGCGCGGCTCTTGCCGGTCTCATCCTTGCCGGCGTCGTATTGCATGAGAGCATCTCGCCACGACGGATCTTTGGTGCCGCCGCGATCATCGTCGGTCTCCTTGTCTTTGGCGCGGAGTCAGTTGCCACCATCGGCGGCGGTGGCGTCATTGGCGACCTGCTGTTCGTTTCGGCTGGTGTCTTCTGGGCGTCGTTCGGGACGCTGCTGCGACTTTGGAATGTGCCAGGTACACGAGCGGTGATGGCGGTCGGCGCTGTTTCCATAATCGTGTTCGCGCCGATCTATTTTTTCGTCTACGGCCTGAGCGGACTGGCGCGCCAGAGCTTGTTCGAAAATTTACTGCAAGCCGTTGTGCAGGGTGGATTGGCCGGATCGCTGCCGATCTACCTGTTTGCGCACGCTGTCATCGCACTCGGCGGTGGGCGGGCGGCAACTTTTCCGGCCCTTGTGCCGGTGTTCGGAGTCGCAATCGGACTTATTGCGCTTGGCGCGGTGCCGACGCTCGCACAACTCGCCGGCATGCTGATCGTCCTGGTGGGCTTTCAGTTCACGCTGCGGCGTTGACTGCCCATTAGTCTTCCGGCCCCGCATACTTCCCGGCAGTTTCCGGGAACATGTTTTTGATGATCTTCAATTTCGAGATATCGGCGGTCGCGTCCATGTGCAGGAAGATCACTGCGTCGCGCAGCACTTTTTCTATGCCGAAGTCCAGCATGATGCCGTTGCCGCCATGCAGCTCGACCGCGTGCTGCGCCACCTTCATGATCTCTTCAGAGGCGAACATTTTCGCCATGTTGACGAGGACCTCGGCATCCGGCGCATTGTCGTCCACTGCCTGAGATGCGCGGTTGAGCAAGGCTCGGACTGCCTCAATGCGCGTCGCCATATCGGCGAGCCGAAGAGCCACGGCCTGATGCTTGATCAGGATGCGGCCCCCTTGCACATAGTTCTGCACGTAATCAGCCGTAGCCTCGAATGCGCGCACTCCCACGCCGAGATTCTTTGCAGCCTGGATAATTTTCCCGGGGCGGAAATAGACGCCGGCTGAGCCCAGCGCGGTGTTCTCCACCAGCAGGTGGTCGTCGGGAACGAACATGTCCTCGAACACCATTTCGCCGTTGTTCATGAAACGGCAGCCGAGCGTTTCGTTGCAGCGCGCGACCGAGAAGCCCTTGGTCTCGCGTGGCACCAGGAACGATGAGGTGCCCTGCAACATGCCAACTTTTGGGTTCGTGTTGGCGTAAACGACATAAAGGCCGGCATCATAGCCGTTGGAGATAAACTGCTTGCGGCCGTTGATGAGCCATCCGCCGTTTGTTCTGACGGCCTTGGTCTGCATGGCCGCTTCCGGCACGTTGTAGGGCAGCCAACGGTCGGAAGCGCCGCGCGGCTCCGTGAGAC
>JBKPLN010000314.1:0-3012 GCA_046731635.1 Pseudomonadota bacterium
TATAAGAGACAGGTGCTCTTCCATCCATCGTTCGAACTCATTTTGAGGCAGGATGTTGGCGACCGCCAACTCGTTGAGGAGAGACGCATTCAGGCGGTCCATGTCTTTATCTGCGCTTTCCAACAGAATGTAACGAAGATAAGGTTTAGGATGCTCGAGTACTTCTTCAAAAAGGTCGTTAACACCAAACGCTGCGGTGAGAAAGACTGCAGTGTTGGCCTTATCCATTAGGCGCGCATACCATCTCAACAGGTCCAGATTAGACCGCGGACTAAACGCCGCTCCTGTGCCCACCGCAGGCAGTCCGTCAGGGATCGGAAAAATCTGTTCGTTCCAAGGCCGGATTTCTTTCATTTCCGGATCCTTATGCAGTTCCTCCCAATAATTGAAATAGGCGGCGGCGACATCCTTGTTTCTCACAACGTGACCGCAGTTCGAGTGCCCGAAAATGCCTCCGTCCGTGAAGTTCGTCGATCCCGTCCAGACCTCGACAGGCTCTCCATTGTGGAGAAGGACCATGAACTTGTTATGAGAAATAGCGCTGGGACTTTGGGTTCGCGGAATCACGAGATGATCAATTTTGGCTTTTTGAATTGCTTTCCAATTGGCGTCAGCCGGTCCGTTTGTTTTTTCCCGCGCGTCGAAGATGATCTTCACATCCGCTTCTGAGTCCGCAGCCGCTTTAAACGCGTTCAGCACAGCTCCTTGCTGGAGTTCATAAGCGGCGACACGAAGGCCCCAATCGGGGCCATTGGCTTTGTGGATGAAATCGAGCATTGCGCGAAAGAGGCCACGCGACAGCCACCGGAACGCCTCGCGATTGGGGACGTTCGATGGGCGGCGATCGCCAAATTTTCTGACATAGGCCTGCGAGCCGGCAACGCCGCGGTTGAAGTAGACCGCGTGCTGTCCTTCATCCTCCTTCTCCGTCGCAATTCGAACCTCGACAGTTTCAGAGGCGCGCAACGCCCCAGGCTCACCCCGCATTGCTACGATCCTGTACGTATATTCGTGACCGTAGCGTGTCGTAAAATCTCCCCAAAAAAATCCCTGGATCGGGTGGTGCTCGGTTGAAACCATTCCGTCTTCTACGGGCACGTCGGGGAACACCTTGAGCGCCGGCAACCATGCACGTGAGTTGGCGTGCCCGTGCTCGATTCGCTCGATCCCAAAACCGAGCACGCCTTCGCTGGCAGCCTCCCCCATGTCAATGCCCAGAAGTATCACGTAGGCACCAGCGATTGCGTGCACCGAAAGTGAACCAGTCTTGTTGTAGGCTCGCATTCTTCGGCACCGCCAACTGAGATGTTTCCGACCTACTATTTGGGCTGACGAACTCCCTCGAGTTGGGCCCCGGTCGTGGTTCCTCGATCGAGTTTCCAGAGCAGCCAATCGTTATTGGGCCCGAATTTTTGTAGATGGCGGTCCCATTCCAGAGGAAGTTGTCGGTTCAAGCCTTCTAGGAAATGCAGGAGCGGCTTCCGGGGCGGGTTTGCATCTTCGCGATCGTCCATCTCAACGCGCCGCCACTTGAAGCGATCCCTGTATTGCGCGAAACCGAAACCATCAAAGAAGTGCTCGCCACCGATTAGCGGCATATACCACAGGCTCGGAGAACCGTCCGGGTTTTCTTTGATTGGAACCTGCTCTTCGAGATCCTTAAGCATTTTAGAACCTTCGCGATCGCCCTTTTTTGCCAGATGGTCCCGCAACCGGGTGAGCGCCGGAAACTTTACTGGTGGACTGACGAATAGCACGGGCTTCTCCTGCGATCGACAAAGGATGATCTCGTGCGGCGTCCCTACACTGTAAACGTTGGTTGGCACGTACGCGACGATGAAGTCGCTTGTATCAACCATGCGGAGGTCCATATGCAAAGCGGGATAGAATTGATTAGCGCAGCTGGCCCGGGCTTTCGCACCCTGCTCCGAGGGGTCAAAACACCATTGGGCCCGAACCTTGGCAGTTGTTTCGTCCTCTCGTCCATATTCCTTGATGCCATAAATCTCCGGCTTGAACCAAGGATCGAACACGGTGACCCCGAGCTCCTGAAGAAATTCGCTGACGCGATTGCGCCAACCGAACTTCTTCTCAGCCTCTCGCGACGCGACGAAATCCATTGGACCTGAAAGATATACGCGCGCATCGCGCAGCAGATTCGGTTTCCCCAATTTTCCCATTGATGTCACTCCCTCGGTTTTTTTTGATCCCTGGAGCCCGATCACCATGCTGTAGTTACACGCGGGGGAATTGCAGGTTAAGGAAGTCTGTTGGAGCATTCACCGAAAGCCCCGCGTACGGCTCAAGCAGGTTTGGCGGTACGCGGAGGCAGCGAGCCGCCGACGCGTGCACACGATCCGCCATAGCATCGAGATAGTGCACCGGGCCTGTTACAATCCCCGTTGGCGAATGGTCCCACCAAACCACCCAATCGCTGGTCGCGGAGAAGATGGCAGCGTCGAGTGATTGTGGGTCCGCCTGCACCTGCCGAGCGACCTTCGCCACGCCCGCCAGGAAGGCGTCGGACGCCGCACCAGCCTTTCGGGTTCCTACGAACAGGCGGCTATAGCCGGTCTGCCAATCAACGGATCGCTCGAAGAGGTGATAGGGTTGGTCGAGCATGATCTCGTCCGCCGCGAGCAATTTAGGGAATCCGCTATGGCTGGCCGACATGTCGAAAGCTAACTCATGTAGTTCGCTATATGCTCGGCCGCCGACGCACCGTTTAGCTTCGTGGTAGCACTCCCGTGTGCGATAGAAGACCAGGGCGACCTCGTCCGGCATCGTGCTATCCTTCGACTGCGGTAGGATGGCGGGGAGATAGGCGGTTAGCCCATAAAGGCGTTGCATTTGGACTGTAATCGGCATGAAGACATGTCCGAGGAGGTGGACGAACATCTCCCGCGGGGCGCCGGCTTTCTTGCGGCCCCGGAAGATCCGGACCGAATCCGCAGGCACGGGCCGCGATGCGTCACGATTAGCAAGCCTCGTATCGTGTGCCATGCCTATAAG
>JBKPLN010000315.1:0-2980 GCA_046731635.1 Pseudomonadota bacterium
CACCATGACCGAGCTGTCGCGACATTTGATGGTGTCGAACGGCAATGTCACGGGGATCATCGACAGGCTGGCTGCCGAAAAGCTGGTATTGCGACAAGCGCCGGCGACGGACCGCCGGTCCTATATCGTGCGGCTCACGCCGAAGGGGCTGTCGCAGTTTTCGGCGATCGCCAAGGCACATGAAGACTGGGTCGACGAACTGCTGGTGGACATCGACGCAACGGAAGCGGAATCGATCATTCAACAGCTCGACGAGCTTGTGAGAAGCGTCCGGAGCGGGGAGGCCTGGCCATGAATATGAAAGGTTTCAAGCCGGTGCATTTCAACTGGCGCGCTGAAGGCGAGGTGGCGCTGATCACGCTCAAGGGCAGCGAACGCAAGAATCCGATAACATTCGATTCCTATGCCGAATTGCGCGACACATTCCGCAAGCTGGCAGCCGCCGAGGACATCAAGGCGGTTGTCTTCGGCTCCAACGAGGGAAATTTCTGCTCGGGCGGCGATGTGCGCGACATCATCGGACCACTGCTCGACCGCGACATGAAGGGGCTACTCGAGTTCACGCGCATGACCGGCGACCTTGTGAAGGCCATGCGCTCTTGTCCGCAGCCGATCGTCGCGGCGGTTGACGGCGTCTGTGTGGGCGCCGGCGCGATGATCGCGTTGTTTTGCGACATGCGGCTCGGCACGCCGCAGGCAAAGACCGCATTCCTTTTCACGCGCGTTGGCCTTGCAGGCTGCGACATGGGCGCGTGCGCCATGTTGCCGCGTGTCATCGGGCAGGGCCGAGCTTCGGAACTGCTGTACACGGGCCGCACCATGAGCGCGGAGGAGGGGGCGCAATGGGGCTTCTTCAACAGGCTGGTTGCTGCCGACAAGCTGCAGGAAGAAGTGCTCGCTCTTGCGCAGAAAATCGCGCAGGGTCCGACCTTTGCGCACATGATGACCAAGACAATGCTCGGCCAGGAATGGTCCATGTCGCTCGAGCAGGCGATTGAGGCGGAGGCGCAGGCGCAAGCGATTTGCATGCAGACCGCCGACTTTCGACGGGCCTACGAGGCTTTCATCGCAAAAGGCAGTCCACGCTTTGCCGGAAACTGACCGATGACGGACAGGAGTTTCCTGAAATGGCCGTTTTTTGAATCCCGCCATCGCGAGGTGGCGGAGCGGCTGGAAACGTGGGCATCCGCCAATTTTGCCGAAACCGATCATGGCGATGTTGATAAAGCGTGCCGGAAGCTCGTGAGCGTTCTCGGCCGGGACGGGTGGCTGAAATTCACCGCCCCGGGCGAGAGCGAGAACGAACGCATCGATGTGCGCACGCTGGCGCTGATCCGCGAAACACTGGCGCGCCATTCCGGCCTCGCCGATTTTGCCTTCGCCATGCAGGGGCTGGGAGCCGGACCGATTTCATTGTTTGGGAGTATCGAGCAGCGGAACGCATGGCTTCCGCGAACGCGTACCGGCAAGGCGATCGCCGCCTTTGCGCTGTCGGAGCCGGACTCGGGCTCGGACGTCGCCAATATCGCCACTGCGGCCCGCCGCGACGGAAATGGCTTCGTTCTCGACGGCGAAAAGACCTGGATTTCCAACGGCGGCATTGCCGATTTCTATGTGGTTTTTGCACGAACCGGGGAGGCACCGGGGGCGCGGGGGCTATCCGCCTTCATCGTTGAAGCGGACAATCCCGGCCTGGAAATCGCCGAGCGGCTGCAGGTTATAGCGCCACATCCGCTGGCGCGGCTGCGCTTCGAGCGCTGTCGTGTCGCACCTGCCGCGCTTATCGGCGACGCAGGCGAGGGCTTCAAGATCGCCATGACGACGCTTGATGTGTTTCGAACGACCGTGGGCGCAGCTGCGCTCGGCTTCGCCCGCCGCGCGTTGGACGAAACGCTCCGGCGTGCTGCCGGCCGCCATCTGTTCGGTGCGCCCCTCGCCGACCTGCAGATGGTGCAGGGGCATATCGCCGACATGGCGCTTGAGATCGACGCCGCAGCGCTGTTGGTCTATCGCGCCGCCTGGACCAAGGACATGGGGGCTGCGCGTATCACCCGCGAGGCTGCCATGGCAAAGCTGTTCGCGACCGAAGCCGCACAGCGCGTGATTGACGCTGCCGTGCAGATCCACGGCGGTGATGGCGTGCGATCGGGTCACCCGGTCGAAACACTCTACCGCGAGATCAGGGCCCTGCGCATTTACGAGGGCGCCTCTGACGTCCAGAAAGTCGTGATCGCGCGATCCGTCCTGTCTACCGTGGAGCGCTGACATGGCCCCGGCAAAAGCCCCTCCGAAGCTTGGTCCCTCCGTGCATACCGACACGTTCACGCGCGATAATCTACCGCCCTTCGACCAATGGCCCGATTTTCTGCTCGATCGACCCGAATTCCAGTATCCCGAACGACTTAATGCAGCGGTTGAACTGACTGATCGTTTGGTTGAGCAAGGTTTTGGCGATCGCGTTGCATTGATCGGAAACGGCCGCCGGCGGACCTACAAAGAGCTGGCAGATTGGTCGAACCGGGTTGCTCATACTCTTGTTGAGAATTATGGCGTAAAGCCAGGCAATCGCATTTTGATCCGCTCGGGAAACAATCCCGCCCTTGTCGCCGCGTGGTTGGCCGCAACCAAGGCCGGCGCCGTTGTCGTCAATACAATGCCGATGTTGCGGGCCGGCGAGCTCGCCAAGATCGTCGACAAGGCCCAGATCAGTCTCGCCCTGACGGACACGCGCATCGCCGACGAGTTGATCGCCTGCGCCAAGGACAGCCGTTTCCTCAAGCAGGTTGTTGGCTTCGACGGAACGTCGAACCACGATGCGGAGCTCGATCGCATCGCCCTCGACAAGCCGGTAAAGTTTGACGCGGTGCAGACCGGGCGGGACGACGTGGCACTGCTGGGCTTCACGTCGGGCACCACGGGCGAGCCGAAGGCGACGATGCATTTCCATCGCGACCTGTTGATCATTGCCGATGGTTATGCG
>JBKPLN010000316.1:0-2518 GCA_046731635.1 Pseudomonadota bacterium
GAATACACCAGCGGGGTGCCGCTCCCGACGCCTTCGGGTTTCATGGCCGGCAGTTATGGCATGGTCTCGGAGTCAGGAGAACATTTCGACATCGAGATTCCTGCTTTCTCCCTCGACTCGTCCTACGCCGAGCGCACCATCAACTAGAATTGGCTCCGACCTCGCCCGGTGCAAACTGATAATTCGCGCTGCAAAATTCGCAGGTGACGGAAATCTTGCCGTCCTCGACCATATGGTCGCGATCATCCTGCGAAAAGCTCTTGAGCATTGCCTCGACATTGTCGCGCGAGCATGAGCATTCCGCGCGCAACGGATTGGCACGGAATACCCGCACCCCCGGCTCGTGGAAAAGGCGGTAAACCAGCTGCTCGCTGGAAACCGACGGGTCAATCAACTCAAGATCCTCGACAGTCGAAATCAGGGCCTGACCTTCCACCCAGGCATCGTCCTCCGCGATGCTGTGCGGCTCAACGCCATCGGGCGCATCCCCGGGATCAAGATCGGCAACGCGTGCGCGCTCGGCGGCCTTGGGCAGGAATTGCAGCAGGATGCCGCCGGCACGCCAACGATGAATCGTGCCTCCGGATTCTGGACGCAATTCCTCGGCGACCGCAAGACGTACCCTGGTCGGAATCTGTTCGGAACGCAGAAAATATTCGTGCGCCACATCTTCGAGGGTGCCACCATCAAGCGCGACCAGGCCCTGATAACGGTTCATGTCGGGCCCCTGGTCAATTGTCATCGCAAGATGCCCCTTGCCCAGCAGCTCGCCCCCACTCGCCTGGCCTGATGCAATGGCGGCAGCCACGCGATCCTTGTCGAAACGCGCGCAGGCGCGCACCTTGTCGGGTGCCGTAAAGTCAACCACCAGCATGCGAATTGGGCCGTCGCTTTGCGTTTGCAGAATAAAACGACCATCGATTTTCAACGCGGTTCCCAACATCACCGTCAGCGTCACTGCTTCGCCAAGGAGCTTGGCGACCGGCTGAGGATAGGCGTGGCGCGCGAGTATTTCGTCTACAGCAGGGCCAAGCCGTACAATTCGCCCGCGCAGATCGAGCTTGGCCACTTCAAACGGCATCACGACATCGTCGGCGGCGGTCGCCGACGGCGCACGGGACGGAATGACAATTTGGGGATCGGTCATGGTGGGATCGGTCATGCGCTCTATGTAGACTGCAATGCTCGAAAAGCGAGCCCTGTGTTTTTCTGTGATTGCCGGGCGCTTCCGGCCATCAGCGTCTTAGTGGAACTCACATCCGCGAAGACGTGAATGGGGCCGAGGCCGCGCCTCACGAGCAGCGGCGCCAAAATCCCCTCTCAGGCGTCGACGTGCAAGCACCAGGCAAGCAGACCCTTCTGGGCGTGCAGCCGGTTCTCGGCTTCGTCAAAAACAACCGACTGCGGCCCGTCGATGACTTCGTCGGTAACCTCCTCGCCTCGATGCGCCGGCAGACAATGCATGAACAGCGCGTCGGGCCTGGCCTTCGCCATCAGGCTCGCGTTAACCTGATAGCGCTTGAGAATATTGTGCCGGTGTTTGCCGTCGCGATCGCCCATCGACACCCAGGTATCGGTGACCACGCAGTCTGCATCACGGACGGCAGCTTCCGGATCATCTCCGATCATGATTGCCGCGCCGGACGTCTTGAGCCAGTCCATCAGCCATTTCTTAGGCCGCAACTCGGTCGGCGTTGCCACCCGCAGCTGGAAGTCGAACCGTTCGGCTGCATGCATCCAGCTTGCCAGGACATTATTGGAATCGCCACTCCAGGCCACCGTGCGTCCACGGATCGGCCCCCTTTTTTCCTCGTATGTCATCACGTCGGCCAATACCTGACACGGATGTGAGCGCCGCGTCAGACCGTTAATCACCGGAATGGTGGCATGGCGCGCAAGCTCGGCGACCGCCTCATGATCGAGGATGCGGATCATGATTGCATCGACATATCTCGACAGCACCCGCGCGGTATCGGCGAGCGTTTCACCGCGTCCCAACTGCATTTCCTGGGCGGTGAGAAGGATGGCCTCCCCACCGAGCTGTCGCATGGCGACATCGAACGATACCCGGGTCCGCGTCGATGGCTTGTCGAACACCATTGCCAGTGTTTTTCCGGCAAGAGGGGCGCTATTGGTGCCGCGAGCGCGCTCCCGCTTCATGGCCTGACTCAGATCGATCAGATGGCCAAGGACCGGCTTCGGGATATCGATCAGATCTAGAAAATGCCTGACGCCGTTCGTGATCATGACGCCACCTTGGCCGCTCGCGCATGCGTCTGAGCAAGCTTTGCACAGGCGCGATCAATGCATCCCACCGCCTGCGTGATCTCCTTCTCGCCAATAATGAGAGGCGGCAGCAGGCGGACCACGTTGTCGCCCGCGGCGACCGTGATCATTTTCTCGGCGCGCAACTGGTCCACCATCTCCGAGGCCTGCGGAATCATGCGCAGGCCGATCAGCAGGCCTTCGCCGCGCACTTCGGCGATGATCGACGAATGGCGATCCTTGAGCTCGGCCA
>JBKPLN010000317.1:0-2289 GCA_046731635.1 Pseudomonadota bacterium
ACATCACGAACCGCATGCGCAGGCTGCAAAATACGAAGGCCGGGCCTCAGGACCCGGCCTTCTCTAACGATTGGTGACCTCTAGACCTTTGCCAGCGGCACCTTCGGCACCGAGCCGCGTTTCGGCTTGGGCCGCGGCGACGCGCGCCGCTTCTTCGGCCGGACCGCCGGCAGCTTCTCGGGCTTCGGCGTGACGGGTCCCTCGAGGAACTGGAAGCCAAGCTTGTCGCGCCCCTGCTCGTCCTTGTCGACGATCACGCGCACGTGGCCGCCGCCCTTCAGGTGTCCGAACAGCACCTCGTCCGCCAGCGGCTTCTTGATGTGTTCCTGGATCACGCGGGCCATCGGCCGGGCACCCATTAGCTCGTCGTATCCGTTGGCGATCAGCCAGCGGCTCGCCTCTTCGGAAAGCTCGATGGTGACGTTGCGGTCGCCCAGCTGCGCCTCGAGCTGGAGCACGAATTTCTCCACGACCTTGGCGATAATCTCCTGCGACAGGTGGGCGAAAGTAATGGTTGCGTCGAGCCGGTTACGAAACTCCGGCGCGAACATCTTGCTGATCGCTTCCTGGTCGTCGCCTTCCCGCTTGCTGCGGGTGAAGCCGTAGGCCTGCCGAGCAAGATCGGACGCTCCCGCATTCGTTGTCATAATCAGGATTACGTTGCGAAAATCGACCTGCTTGCCATTGTGGTCGGTGAGCTTGCCGTGATCCATCACCTGCAACAGCACGTTGAACAGATCCGGGTGCGCTTTCTCGATTTCGTCGAGCAGCAGGACGGAATGCGGATGCTGATCGACACCATCGGTCAGGAGCCCGCCCTGATCGAAGCCGACGTAGCCTGGAGGCGCACCGATCAGCCGCGAAACCGTGTGCCGCTCCATGTATTCCGACATGTCAAAGCGGATAAGCTCGACTCCCAGGCTGATAGCGAGCTGCTTCGCCACTTCGGTCTTGCCGACCCCGGTCGGTCCGGAAAACAGATAGCAGCCGATCGGCTTTTCCGGCTCGCGCAAGCCCGCGCGCGCGAGCTTGATCGATGCGGCGAGCGATTCAATCGCCTTGTCCTGACCGTAGACGACCGTCTTCAAGGTGTGCTCGAGATGCTGGAGCACCGCGGCGTCATCCTTGGACACGGTCTTCGGCGGGATTCGCGCCATGGTCGAGATCGTCGTCTCGATCTCCTTGAGGCCGATGGTCTTCTTGCGCCGGTTCTCCGGAAGCAGCATCTGCGCTGCGCCCGACTCATCAATCACATCGATTGCCTTGTCAGGCAGCTTGCGATCGTGGATGTAGCGCGACGATAGCTCGACGGCGGCCTTGATGGCCTCGTTCGTGTACTTGAGCTTGTGATAGTCCTCGAAATAGGGCTTGAGGCCTTTCAGGATCTCGATCGCATCGAGGACCGACGGCTCGTTGACGTCGATCTTCTGGAATCTGCGGACCAGTGCGCGGTCCTTCTCGAAATACTGTCTGTATTCCTTGTACGTAGTCGAGCCGATGCAACGGATCGTGCCCGAGGCAAGGGCAGGCTTCAGCAAATTCGAAGCGTCCATGGCGCCGCCGGACGTGGCGCCGGCGCCGATGACCGTATGGATCTCATCGATGAACATGATCGCGCCCGGATAGGCCTCGATCTCCTTGATCACCTGCTTGAGACGTTCTTCGAAATCGCCTCGGTAGCGCGTGCCGGCAAGCAGCGTGCCCATGTCGAGTGCGAATACGGTTGCGCCCTTGAGCACGTCCGGCACTTCGCCATGCACAATTCGCCTGGCAAGGCCTTCCGCTATAGCGGTTTTGCCGACGCCCGCATCGCCAACAAACAATGGGTTGTTCTTTTGTCTCCGGCAAAGCACCTGAATGGTGCGATTGATTTCGGAGTCGCGACCGATCAGCGGATCGATCTTGCCGTCCTTGGCCTTCTTGTTCAGGTTGATGCAGTAGGCTTCGAGCGCGTCGCCCTTTTTCTTGGGCTCGTCGCTGCCTTTCGCGTCCGCTTCTTCCTCGACGCCCCGCACCGGGCGAGACTCCGACAGACCTGGCCGCTTCGCAATGCCGTGACTAATGTAGTTGACCGCATCGTAGCGGGTCATGTCCTGCTCTTGCAGGAAATAGGCCGCATGACTTTCGCGCTCCGCGAAGATCGCCACCAGCACGTTAGCGCCAGTCACCTCCTCGCGTCCGGAGGATTGCACATGAATGACTGCGCGTTGAATCACGCGTTGAAATCCGGCCGTGGGCTTTGAGTCCTCCGCACCATCCGTAATCAGGTTTTCGAGTTCGGATTCAAGA
>JBKPLN010000318.1:0-2968 GCA_046731635.1 Pseudomonadota bacterium
CGGCGGGTTTCGGACGGCGCAATGATGCCGTCATCCCAAAGACGAGCCGTGGCGTAATAAGGATTGCCTTTGTGCTCGAACTGCTCGCGCAGGGGCTGCTTGAATTGCTCTTCCTCGACTTCCGACCATTTGCCGCCGCCCGCTTCGATATTATCGCGCCTGACGGTCGCCAGCACGCTCGCAGCCTGTTCGCCACCCATCACCGAAATGCGCGCATTGGGCCATGTGAACAGAAATCGGGGCCCATAAGCCCGTCCACACATGCCGTAATTCCCGGCGCCGTATGAGCCGCCGATGATCAGCGTGATTTTCGGCACCTGCGCGCAAGCCACGGCAGTCACCATCTTCGCGCCATCCTTGGCAATGCCGCCGGCCTCGTAATCGCGACCAACCATGAAGCCGACGATGTTCTGCATAAAGAGCAATGGAATGCGGCGTTGGCAGCAAAGCTCGATGAAGTGCGCTGCCTTCAGCGCGCTCTCTGAAAATAGAATGCCATTGTTGCCGATAATGCCGACGGGTATTCCATGAATGTGGGCAAAGCCCGCAACCAGCGTCGTCCCGTAGAGTGCCTTGAACTCGTCGAACTCCGATGCGTCCACGATGCGGGCGATGACCTCGCGCACGTCGTATTGTTTCTTCAGGTCGACCGGCACAATTCCATCGAGCTCCGCCGCATCGAGCGCCGGATCGCGCGGCTTGATCAAGGCAATGTCGACATTTTTTCTTGTATTCAAGTTTGCAACGATGCGGCGCGCGATGCTCAGCGCATGATGATCGTCTTGCGCGTAGTGGTCTGCCACTCCCGATTTGCGCGCATGGACATCGGCACCGCCGAGCTCTTCCGCGCTGACCACTTCGCCGGTTGCGGCCTTCACCAGCGGGGGGCCGCCGAGAAAGATGGTGCCCTGGTTCCCGACGATAATTGTTTCGTCCGACATCGCCGGCACGTAGGCACCTCCGGCCGTGCACGAGCCCATCACGACTGCGATTTGAGGGATGCCCAACGAAGAAAGGGTGGCCTGATTGTAAAAAATGCGGCCGAAATGCTCGCGGTCAGGAAAAACCTCCGTCTGGTGCGGAAGGTTGGCGCCGCCGCTATCGACCAGGTAGATGCAGGGCAATCTATTCTCCCGCGCAATTTCTTGCGCGCGCAGATGCTTTTTCACCGTCATTGGAAAGTACGTGCCGCCCTTGATGGTGGAATCATTGCAGACCACCACACATTCCCGGCCCTCGATGCGACCGATCCCGGTGATCAGGCCGGCGCCGTGAATGTCATCGTCATACATCCCGTTGCCCGCAAGAGGCGAGAGCTCGAGAAAGGGCGAAGCGGGATCAACCAGGTTCATCACGCGGTCGCGCGGCAGTAGCTTCCCGCGCCCAACATGTCGTTCACGCGCCTTCTCCGAGCCTCCCAGGGCCGCCTCGGCTCGTCGCTTTTGCAATTCAGCCACTAATGCGCGCATGCGTTCGGCGTTCGCGCGGAAATCGGCGGCATTTTTGTCGATCGTTGTCGAGAGAATCCGCAATGCGCCCTCCCCTGACAGGAAGGTGCCTTGATGGAACCCGGAACGCAATGGCGCGCCATTGCGTTCCGTAATGTTCGGAACTGCGCAACGCCGCAAGCGTTTTGTTCCGACGAGGGCTCGAGCAGTCGGGAATTCGGGAGCATCCAGAGGAGGCACAAGTGAGGAAAGCCAAACTATTGTCGACCGTTGCGGCCGCGTTGCTGTTAGCCACCGGCGCTGCTTCGGCGCAGACGACCAAAGAGACGCCTGAGCGCGCCCCTGCGCCGCAGCAAAACGCGCCGGCCGAGAAAATGGCGCCGTCGATGAAGAGCGAGCAGAAAGCGCCTCAGACGACCGGGCAGGCGCCCAAGTCCGATGCTGACCAGAAGGCGCAGGCTCCCGCGCGGTCCATGGACAAGGACAGCAAGCCAGGCGCCGCGACCGGCAAGTCTGACGCAAATGGCGCGTCGAAGACCGAGCAAAAGGCGCAAAGCCCGAGCGGTACCCCGTCGCAGTCAACCCAGTCGACAACGGAGCAAAATCGCACCACCACCGGCCAGGGTGCGGCTGGGTCTGCCAAGCTGACGACCGAGCAACGCACAAAGATCACTTCGGTCATCAAATCGCAGAAGGTGGAACCGGCTAGGTTGAACGTATCGGTCAGCGTCGGAACCCGTATTCCGGCCGACGTGCGCCTGCACGCGCTTCCGCAGGAAGTGATCGTAATCTATCCGGATTGGCGTGGATATGATTACATCCTGGTCGGTGATCAGATCGTGATCATTAATCCGCGCACGCACGAGATTGTCGCTATCGTTGAGGCGTAGTCTCTCAGTAGCGATGACCGTGTGCCGGCGGCCGGGAGCAATCCCGGCCGCTGCCATTTTGTCACCGCTTTTCAAAATTTTTGGAAAACCGTTGCTGGTTCCGGGAACATGGTCCCGTTACTTCCGTTGATCCGATTGCCGCAAGCCGGCGTCATCCAACAAGGAGCCAGACGATGAAGACGTTGACCTCTCTCACCGCCGTCGCCGCAATCATCGCGGGCATTTCTGTCGCTCAAGCACAGGGTACGATGGGTTCGCCATCCGGAAGCATGCAGAAGACCCAGACGGCTGGAAATGCTGCGTTCTGCATCAACATGTCGGGAGGCGGTGGCCTGAATTGCAAATACGCAAGCATGGCTGCCTGCGAAAAGGACGCCAAACCACAAAACCTGAGTTGTTCGCCGAATCCGAACAAGAGCACGACCGGCTCCAAGCAATAACCACGGGGACCGACGCGAAAAGCCCATGCCGATACCGGCATGGGCTTCGCCATTTCCGAAAAAGGCCCGCGTTGTGCCGGGCCTTTCGCCTATGCGTGCTTCACCTTCCCGTTGTCCACTACTAGGCTGCCGTTCGCTGACACGGGAGGCTCGGATGGAAGCTCGGCTGCACGATTACAGAGATCTCAAG
>JBKPLN010000319.1:0-6303 GCA_046731635.1 Pseudomonadota bacterium
AACGGGATTTGTTTTACGTCCCATCCGTTCATTCCCGCGCAAGCGGGAATCCGGATTTGCGTTCATTGAGTCTGGGTCCCCGCTTTCGCGGGGACGAACGGGATTTGTTTTACGTCCCATCCGTTCATTCCCGCGCAAGCGGGAAACCAGGATTTGCGCTCAAAGCGTCTGGGTCCCCGCTTTCGCGGGGACGAACGGGATTTGTTTTACGTCCCATCCGTTCATTCCCGCGCAAGCGGGAAACCAGATTTGCGCTCAAAGCGTCTGGGTCCCCGCTTTCGCGGGGACGAACGGTTTTATGAAATGGTGCGAATGAGCGTAGCTATCGCCACTCGATCTTCTTGACCTCGTAGGCCTTGGCGCCGCCGGGCGTGTTGACCTCGACCGAGGCGCCCTTGGTCTTGCCGATCAGCGCTTTCGCAAGCGGCGAGGTGACGGAGATCTTCCCTTTCTTCGCGTCAGCCTCGGGCTCGCCGACGATCTGCCACACCCTCTTCTCGTCGGTGTCCTCGTCGATGAGCGTGACCGTCGCGCCAAAGGTGATGGTGTCTCCCGACAACTTCGAAACGTCGATGATATCGGCGCGCGCCAGCTTGTCCTCGAGCTCAGCGATGCGGCCTTCGTTGATCGCCTGCGCCTCCTTGGCGGCGTGGTACTCGGCATTCTCCGACAGGTCGCCGTGCGTACGCGCGTCGGTGATCTGCTGAATGATGCGGGGCCTCTCGACCTGCTGGCAATGCTTGAGCTCTGTCTCGAGCGCGGCGTAGCCCTCGGCGGTCATCGGTATTTTTTCCATCGTCTCATCTCCTCTTGGCGGGCGCCCGAAACAACCTGAACGACCTTCAACGCCGCCAAGCCCCTTTCACCTCGAATCCCATCAAATCGACTCGTAATACGACTCCGGTCACGGTCGCCCGCGATACCGGAGTCATGTCAACGAGGTCCGGTCAAAAAAGTCCATCGCGGCCAGCCTCACCTGATGCCGCGACCATGAACTTTCCGGCGTCTCTCGTGCCGTCACCCGGGTCTTATCGGCCAAAAAGCCTTCAGCCCCGGCCGCCGAAGTAGCTTTGCAGCGCGCGTACCTCGAGGTCACCCTCCAGATAGGCCTTGATGCCCTGCGCCGCGGCGACGGCCCCAGAAAGAGTGGTGTAGTACGGCACTTTATGCAAGAGGGCCGCGTGGCGCAGCGACCGGCTGTCGGCCAGCGCCGCGGCCCCCTCAGTGGTATTGAAAACCAGCTGAACGCCGCCGTTTTTGATGGCATCCACGATGTGGGGCCGGCCTTCCAATACCTTGTTGATCTTGGCGGCCGCGACCCCCTGTTCCCCCAGATAACGTTGGGTTCCCGACGTTGCGATGGTCTTGAAACCGAGGGAAGCCAGGAGCTTCACCGCCGGCAAGATGCGCGCCTTGTCGGCATCCTTCACCGAGACGAAAACGGTTCCGCTCCGCGGCAGGCTGGTGCCGCCACCGATCTGGCTTTTTGCGAAGGCGATTTCGAATGAGCCGTCGATTCCCATGACCTCGCCGGTTGATTTCATCTCGGGCCCCAGCACGGTATCGACCCCCGGGAAACGCGCGAACGGAAAGACGGCTTCCTTCACGGCGCGATGCCGCGGCCGGGTGGATTTCAGATCAAAGTCCTTCAACTTTTCGCCGGCCATGATCCGGGCCGCGATCTTTGCGATCGGAACGCCGATGACCTTGGCAACGAACGGCACGGTCCGGGAGGCGCGCGGATTCACTTCGAGCACGTAGATCTCGCCATCCTTGATGGCGTATTGCACGTTCATCAGTCCGCCGACGTTGAGGGCAAGCGCCAGTGCGCGGGTCTGGCGTTCGAGTTCGGCGAGGGTCTTCTCCTTCAACGAATGGGGTGGAAGGGCGCAGGCGGAGTCGCCGGAATGAATGCCGGCTTCCTCGATGTGCTCCATGATGCCGGCGATGAAGGTATCCTTGCCATCGGACAGACAATCGACATCGACCTCGGTGGCATCGGAAAGGTAGCTGTCGATGAGCAGCGGACTCTTTTTCGACACCACAAGTTCGGTCGGCCGGTCGAGATCGCCCGCAAGGCGTGCGACGTAGCGATCGAGCTGCGCGCCATCACGCACAATTTCCATGGCGCGGCCGCCAAGCACGTATGACGGGCGGATGACGATTGGATATCCGATCTCCTCCGCGATCGCACGCGCGGCGTTCGGCGAGGTCGCAATCCCGTTCTTCGGCTGGCGCAGCTTGAGCTTGTCGAGCAGCTTCTTGAAGCGATCGCGGTCCTCGGCAAGATCGATCGCATCGGATGAGGTGCCGAGGATGGGCACCTTGGCTTTTTCCAGCGGTTCGGCAAGCTTGAGCGGAGTCTGGCCGCCGAATTGCACGATCACGCCGTGCAACGTGCCTTTCGAGCGCTCGATGTCGATAATTTCCAGCACGTCTTCCGGCGTTAGCGGCTCGAAATAGAGCCGGTCGGATGTGTCGTAGTCGGTCGACACGGTTTCCGGATTGCAGTTGACCATGATGGTTTCGTAGCCCGCCTCCTTCAACGCGAAGCTGGCGTGGCAGCAGCAGTAGTCGAATTCGATCCCCTGGCCGATGCGATTCGGCCCGCCGCCGAGAATGATGACTTTCTTCTTGTCCGAAGGCGCGGCCTCATTCGACGGCGTCCCGGCAAACGGCGCCTCGTAGGTCGAATACATGTACGCCGTCGGCGAAGCGAACTCGGCGGCGCAGGTATCGATGCGCTTGAACACCGGCCGTACGTTCAGCTTGTGGCGCGTCGTTCTCACGGCATCCGCACTGGTGTCGGTCAGCTTGGCAAGCCGTCGGTCCGAAAAGCCCATTGCCTTGAGCCGGCGCAAGGGTCCGGCGGTGGTCGGAAGACCCTTCGCGGCGATTTCGGATTCGGCCTCGATCAGCCCGCGGATTTCGGCCAGAAACCAGAGGTCGATGCGGCACGCGTTGTGGATCAATTCATCGGTTGCGCCGAGGCGCATGGCTTGCGCGACCTTGAGCAGCCGGTCCGGCGTGGGCGTTCCGAGCGCCGCACGGATTGCGGCCTTGTTATCGGTGTCGTCAATGCCCTTCGCAGCGTCGAAGCCTTCGATCGTCACCTCGTCGAGGCCGGTGAGACCTGTTTCCAGCGATCGCAGCGCCTTCTGCAGGCTTTCCTGGAAGGTGCGGCCGATCGCCATCGCTTCGCCCACCGACTTCATCGAGGTGGTGAGGACGGGCGAGGCCCCCGGAAATTTCTCGAAGGCAAAGCGCGGGATCTTGGTGACGACGTAATCGATCGTTGGCTCGAACGATGCAGGCGTTGCGCCACCCGTAATGTCGTTGGCGATTTCGTCGAGCGTGTAGCCGACGGCGAGCTTTGCGGCGACCTTGGCTATGGGGAAGCCGGTCGCCTTGGATGCGAGCGCGGACGAGCGCGACACGCGCGGATTCATTTCGATCACCACCAGCCGTCCATCGGCGGGGTTGATGGCGAACTGCACGTTCGATCCGCCGGTTTCCACGCCGATCTCGCGCAGCACCGCGATCGAGGCGTCGCGCAGGATCTGATACTCCTTGTCGGTGAGCGTCAGTGCCGGCGCGATCGTGATCGAGTCGCCCGTGTGCACGCCCATCGGGTCGACGTTCTCGATCGAGCAGATGATGATGCAGTTGTCTTTCTTGTCGCGCACCACCTCCATCTCGAACTCTTTCCAGCCCAGCACCGACTCCTCGACCAGTACCTCGTTGGTGGGTGAAGCATCGATGCCGCGCTCGACGATCTCGATGAACTCGGCCTTGTTGTAGGCAATGCCGCCGCCGGTGCCGCCGAGCGTGAACGAGGGCCGGATGATCGCGGGCAGACCGATGTCGTCGAGCGCTTTAAGCGCCTGCGGCAATGTCTTAATCTGGTGCGAGCGGGGAGTTGGCAGCCCGATCCGCTTCATGGCCTCGCGGAACAGCTCGCGGTCTTCCGCCTTGTCGATGGCGTCGGCCGTTGCGCCGATCATCTTAACGTCGAACTTGTCCAGCACGCCCATCTTGCGCAGCGACAGCGCACAATTGAGTGCCGTCTGCCCGCCCATGGTCGGCAGCAGCGCATCGGGCCGTTCGCGTTCGATGATCTTGGCGACGATCTCCGGCGTGATCGGCTCGACGTAGGTGGCATCGGCGAGATCCGGGTCGGTCATGATCGTCGCCGGATTCGAATTCACGAGGACGATTCTGTAGCCCTCTTCCTTCAGCGCCTTGCAGGCCTGCGTGCCGGAATAGTCGAATTCGCAGGCCTGGCCGATAACGATCGGCCCGGCGCCGATGATCAGGATCGAGTTGATGTCAGTCCGTTTGGGCATCGGCTCGCAGATTACCGGGCACAAAAAAAGGCGCGCTGACCGCGCGTCCTGTCGCCACCCGGCGGGGGACAAGCCCCGCGCGCAGGGTGCTTAGACCAGAATCGGCGGGCAGGGAAGTCCAGTTACCGCATATGTAGTGGACGGAAATAGGCAGAAAAAGTACTTGCCCTGAAAAGAGCCGCGCTACGCCGGCCGCGCCAGGAGCGTCATGCGGCGCTGGTTGTGGCCGAGATTGCGTACCGCACGCCCGGCGGTGAAGCCTGCCCGCCTGAGCTTCTCCAGGATCGCGGCTTCGGTGTAGTGGGACAGTCCGACGGTTTTCCGCAGCCGCAGGTAGTCCGACACGAAAATCTGCGCCAGCCCCGATGCGGCAGCCCAGAAGAACCCATTGGCGGCGCCAAAGCGCAACAGGGAAAGCGCCGCCGACGGCGCAGCGAAGTGCGGCGGCACGATGTCGCCGAGCACCAGCAGGCCATCCGGTTTCAGCAATGCGCGAAACACTGCGAGCACGCGCTCGAGTTCGGGCTCGCTCAAGTACTGCGCGACCGAATGCATCACGATGAGATCGAACGAGGCTTTGGGAAGCGCCGCTGTCTGCTCCGACGTAATGACGGCAATCTTCGGATCCCCGGCATAGCGCATGGTTAGCGAGGCGCGCACATTCGGTGCGGCCTCGACCAGCACCAGCAGGCCGCACGCGGCGGCAATGAGATCGGCTGACGTCGCTTCGCCGCAGCCGAAGTCGAGCAGATGAGCGGTCGGTGAGGGGATGTACTTGCGGACGTCCTCCGCGATCGTGCGGTAATGCACGTCGCGGTGACGCGCGTTCACGTAGATGACGGAGTGCTTGAAATCGTAGAAGGTGATCCAGTCCATCAGCCCTATGTCGCAAACAAATGCGTTTGGCGCCAGCCGATTTGCTGACCCGTCATCCATTCGTCCGCGCGCAAGCGGGGACCCAGACCTAAGCGGCTGGATTACCGGACCACAGCTTCGGCAGCGGACCTTCTTTGCCTGCGACAGGATCGCTTTCAGGCGCCGGCACCCTGGGAATCGTCGTGAGGGCCTTGTCGTGCTCCGCCGGATTGTCGCCGCGGCAGAGGTTATAGGTGCCGTCCGGAGGGTAGGCGCCGATCACGAGAAAATCGTCGCTGCCTGAAAGCCGCTGGTGTCCCGTGCCCGCCGGCAACACGACAACATCGCCGGCGGCCAGCTCGAATACCTCGCCGCCATCTCCGCCGAGCTGCACCCTGGCTCGCCCGCGCGCGATGCCGAGCGCTTCGTGGATCATCGAGTGATAGTGCACGAACGGATAAATGCCGTCGCGCCATTGGTCGCGGGCCCAGCCATTGGCCGCGAACATTTTTTCAATCGCGCTTGCCGGATCGCGCTTGCTGCCGACGTCGACTGCGCCCTTGTAGACGAGCACCGGCAGCACCGGATTGTTCGGCACCTTGCCGTCGTCCTTGAACATGAAAGTGAGTGGCTTGGATATGGCCATGCCATCACAACGAACTTGGGCGGGGGCGGTTCGCACTCACTCCGTTCATTCCCGCGCAAGCGGGAATCCAGCCTGTTTCTGGGTCCCCGCTTCCGCGGGGACGAACGGATGATTACGACGCTATGTCCTACGCAATCTTGCGCTTGGCCTGCCGCATCATTTCGACGAAGCGCGTGAATAGGTAGTGGCTGTCGCGCGGCCCGGGCGAGGCCTCCGGGTGATATTGCACCGAGAACACCGGTTTGTCCCTCAGGGCGATGCCGCAGTTCGAGCCGTCGAACAGCGAGAAATGCGTCTGGTCGATGTTCTTCGGCAACGTATCCTTGTCGAGCGCGAAGCCGTGGTTCATCGACGTGATCTCGACCTTGCCGGTCGTGACGTCCTTCACCGGATGGTTGGCGCCGTGATGGCCCTGATGCATCTTCTGCGTCTTGCCGCCCATGGCGATGCCGAGCA
>JBKPLN010000320.1:0-7897 GCA_046731635.1 Pseudomonadota bacterium
ACTTCGACCGAGCACTTCTCGCAGATGATGCCCTTGTACTTCATGCGCTTGTACTTGCCGCACAAGCATTCGTAATCCTTAATGGGCCCGAAAATGCGCGCGCAGAACAAGCCGTCGCGCTCGGGCTTGAAGGTACGATAGTTGATCGTCTCCGGCTTTTTGATTTCGCCGTAGGACCAGGACAGAATCTTTTCGGGGCTCGCGATCGAAATCCGAATCTGGTCGAAGACCTGAGCCGGAACCTGCGGGCTGAAAAGATTCATGATCTCTTGATTCATTGTGTTCTCCGCTTGCCGACCATATCGGCCGCTAATCCTTTTCGCCTCGTCATGGCCGGGTTTACCCCGGCCAACTCGCTTAGGAAGGCCCTGCCCTTCCGATCGGGATGCGCGGGTCAAGCTCCGCGCATGACAGTCCTGTTACTCCGCCGCCTCGGCCGTCTCCGGCCCCTGGCGCTGTTGCTTCGAGTTGTGCAGATCGACGTTCAAGCCGAGCGAACGCATCTCCTTGACCAGCACGTTGAAGCTTTCCGGAATGCCGGCCTCGAATGTGTCGTCACCGCGAACGATCGCCTCGTACACCTTGGTGCGGCCGGCAACGTCGTCCGACTTGACGGTCAGCATCTCCTGCAAGGTGTAGGCCGCGCCGTAGGCTTCGAGCGCCCACACTTCCATTTCGCCGAAGCGCTGGCCGCCAAACTGCGCCTTGCCGCCGAGTGGCTGCTGGGTAACCAGCGAGTACGGGCCAATCGAACGTGCGTGGATCTTGTCGTCCACCAGGTGGTGCAGCTTCAGCATGTAGATGAAGCCGACCGTCACCTTGCGATCGAACGGCTCGCCGGTCCGGCCATCTAACACGGTGACCTGTCCGGAGTGATCGAGGCCCGCGAGATCGAGCATCTTCTCGATGTCGGCCTCCTTTGCGCCGTCGAACACGGGCGTTGCAATCGGGACGCCATGTCGCAGGTTGCCGCCGAGCTCGATGAGACCGTCCTCATTCAGCGACTTGATGGTCTCGTCGTCGCCATAGACTTTCTTGAGCATGTCCTTGAGCGGCCGCGAGTCGTGCTTCGAATTATAAGCATCGACAGCCTGCCCGATCTTGAGCCCAAGGCCGGCACAAGCCCAGCCGAGATGCGTCTCGAGAATCTGCCCGACGTTCATCCGGCTCGGCACGCCGAGCGGATTGAGCACGATGTCGACCGGCATGCCATCCTCCAGGAACGGCATATCCTCGGCAGGCACGATCTTCGAAACAACGCCCTTGTTGCCGTGACGACCGGCCATCTTGTCGCCGGGCTGGATCTTGCGTTTCACGGCGACGAAGACCTTCACCATCTTCATCACGCCGGGCGGAAGCTCGTCGCCGCGCTGCAACTTCTCGACCTTGTCGAGGAAGCGCTGCTCGAGCAGCTTCTTCGACTCATCGTACTGTTTGCGAATGGCCTCGATCTCCGCCATCAGCTTGTCGTTGGGCGAAGCGAACAGCCACCATTGCGAGCGTGGATACTCGTCCAGCACCGCCTTGGTGATCTTGGAGTCTTTCTTGAAGCCCTTGGGACCGGCGATGCCCGTACGCCCTTCGAGCATCTCGGCAAGACGGCCGTAGACGTTACGGTCGAGGATTGCCTGCTCGTCGTCGCGGTCCTTCGCCAGTCGCTCGATTTCTTCACGCTCGATCGCGAGCGCACGCTCGTCTTTTTCGACGCCGTGTCTGTTGAACACGCGCACTTCGACGACCGTGCCCTGCACCCCCGGCGGCACCCGCAACGAGGTGTCGCGCACATCGGAGGCTTTCTCGCCGAAGATCGCCCGCAGCAGCTTTTCCTCGGGCGTCATCGGGCTTTCGCCCTTCGGCGTGATCTTGCCGACCAGGATGTCGCCCGCGTGCACTTCGGCACCGATGTAGACGATACCGGCTTCGTCGAGGTTCTTGAGCGCTTCTTCGGAAACGTTCGGGATATCGCGGGTGATTTCTTCCGGACCAAGCTTGGTGTCGCGCGCCATCACCTCGAATTCCTCGATGTGGATGGACGTGAACACGTCGTCCTTCACGATCCGCTCCGAGAGCAGGATCGAATCCTCGAAGTTGTAGCCATTCCACGGCATGAACGCGACCAGCACGTTGCGGCCAAGCGCGAGTTCGCCGAGGTCCGTAGACGGGCCATCGGCAATAATGTCGCCCTTGTCGACGCGATCACCCACCTTCACCAGCGGGCGCTGGTTGATGCAGGTGTTCTGGTTCGATCGCTGATATTTCATCAATCGATAGATATCGACGCCCGGTTTGGTGGGGTCGGTCTCATCGGTCGCGCGGACAACGATACGGGTGGCGTCCACCTGATCGACAATCCCGGTGCGACGCGCCGCGATCGATGCGCCGGAGTCGCGAGCGACCACGCCTTCCATGCCGGTTCCGACGAACGGCGCCTCGGCCCGCACAAGCGGGACCGCCTGACGCTGCATGTTGGAACCCATCAGCGCGCGGTTGGCGTCGTCGTTTTCAAGGAATGGAATCAGCGCCGCAGCCACCGAGACCAGCTGCTTCGGCGACACGTCCATGAAGTCCACCTTGTCGCGGGGCACGAGGTGCACGTCGCCTGCCTGGCGGCAAACGATCAGATCCTCGGTAAAGCGGCCACGGTTGTCGATCGGCGAGTTCGCCTGCGCAACCGCATGGCGGGCCTCCTCCATCGCGGAAAGATAGACCACCTCGTCGGTGACGCGACCGTCCTTGACCTTGCGATACGGTGTTTCGACAAAGCCGTACTTGTTCACGCGCGCATAAGTGGCGAGTGAATTGATAAGCCCGATGTTTGGCCCTTCCGGCGTTTCGATCGGACAGATGCGCCCGTAATGCGTCGGGTGCACGTCGCGTACCTCGAAGCCGGCCCGTTCGCGGGTCAGGCCACCCGGGCCAAGCGCCGAAAGGCGGCGCTTGTGGGTGATCTCGGACAGCGGATTGGTCTGGTCCATGAACTGCGACAGCTGCGAGGAGCCGAAGAATTCCCGGACCGCGGCGGCTGCCGGCTTGGCGTTGATCAGGTCCTGCGGCATGACGGTGTCGATATCCACCGACGACATGCGCTCCTTGATCGCGCGCTCCATGCGCAGCAATCCGATGCGATATTGATTTTCCATCAGCTCGCCGACCGAGCGCACCCGGCGGTTGCCGAGATGATCGATGTCATCGATCTCGCCCTTGCCGTCGCGCAGATCGACCAATGTCCTGATGACCGAGATGATGTCGTCCCTGCGGAGAACACGCATGGTGTCAGGCGCATCCAGATCAAGCCGCATATTCATCTTCACGCGGCCAACGGCCGACAGATCGTAGCGCTCGGGATCGAAGAACAGCGAGCGGAACATCGCTTCGGCGGTCTCGATGGTCGGCGGCTCGCCGGGACGCATGACGCGGTAGATATCGAACAACGCGTCCTCGCGTGTCATGTTCTTATCGACCGAAAGCGTGTTGCGAATGTATGCACCGACGTTCACGTGGTCGATGTCGAGCAACGGCAATTCCTTGTAGCCGGCCTCGATCAGAATCTTCAGATTCTTCTCGGTGATTTCTTCGCCGGCCTCCATGTAGATTTCGCCGGTGCGGCCATTGGCGAGATCCTCGGCCACGTAATGTCCGATCAACTCGTCATCGGTCATGCGCAGGGCCTTGAGACCCTTCTCCGCAAGCTGCCGCGCCTGACGGACGGTCAGTTTCTTGCCCGCTTCGACGACAACCCGGCCGGTGTCGGCGTCGACGAGATCGTTGACAGCCTTGTAACCCCTGAGACGGTTGGCATCGAACGGCACGCGCCATCCATCCTTGGCGCGATTGTAGTTCACATGCTTGTAGAACGTTGACAGGATCTGCTCGCCGTCGAGTCCGAGGGCGTACAGGAGCGACGTAACCGGAATCTTGCGACGGCGATCGATGCGCGCGTAGACAATGTCCTTGGCGTCGAACTCGATGTCGAGCCAGGAACCGCGATACGGGATGATGCGGGCCGCGAACAGGAGCTTGCCCGAGGAATGGGTCTTGCCCTTGTCATGGTCAAAAAAGACGCCCGGCGAGCGATGCATCTGCGAAACGATGACGCGTTCGGTGCCGTTGACGATGAACGTGCCGTTGTTGGTCATGAGCGGAATGTCGCCCATGTAGACATCCTGCTCCTTGATGTCCTTGACCGACTTCGCGCCCGTCTCCTCGTCGATATCGAACACGATGAGGCGCAGCGTCACCTTGAGCGGCGCCGCATAGGTCATGCCGCGCTGACGGCACTCGTCGACGTCATACTTCGGCGGCTCGAATTCGTATTTCACGAATTCGAGCTGTGATGAATTGGAGAAATCGGAAATCGGGAATACCGATTTGAATACGGCCTGCAGGCCCTCGTCGGGACGGCCGCCGACCGGCTCCTTCACGAGCAGGAACTGGTCGTACGATGCCTTCTGAACCTCGATGAGGTTCGGCATCTCCGCCACTTCGTTGATTGTCCCGAAAAACTTCCTTACGCGCTTGCGACCGGTAAACGTCTGCGCCATCTTTTCTCTCTCGATTCGATTGCACCGGGCGGCGCGGGCGCCTCTCCGAACAGCCGCATTCCATCGCGACCATCGGGACAGGCGCCGGGGCCGTCCGCTTTTATGCGATTCGGTTTCCCCGAACCGCCGCTCGCTTCTCGCTCATCGTGACCATAGCTAGCCGGTTCACGACGCCTCGGGAGTTCGGCGTTGCCGTCTCCCTTATCTCCTGTCCGAGTACCCCGGATTGCCATGGGGTCCTCGGTCCGGGCTTCTCTTCAGATGGCCGGGCTTATCCAGGCCATCCACGATTTGGACTCACTCGATCCCCGGGTCTCGCTCCGCTCGCCCGGGCCCTCCCCTCGTCATGGCCGGGCTTGTCCCGGCCATCCACGATTTGGACTCACTCGATCCCCGGGTCTCGCTGCGCTCGCCCGGGCCCTCCCCTCGTCATGGCCGAAGGAAGCTGCGCTTACTTAAGCTCAACCTTCGCACCGACCTTTTCGAGCGTGGCCTTGATCTTGTTGGCCTCGTCCTTGGCCACGCCTTCCTTGACGTTCTTCGGCGCGCCCTCAACAAGGTCCTTGGCTTCTTTCAGGCCAAGCCCGGTCAACGCACGCACTTCCTTGATGACTTCGATCTTCTTCTCACCCGCGCTGGCGAGAACGACCGTGAACTCGGTCTTCTCTTCGGCGGCGGCGGCTGCAGCGCCACCGGCTGCGGGGCCGGCAGCGACTGCCACCGCGGCGGCAGCCGAAACGCCCCACTTCTCTTCAAGCATCTTGGCCAGATCCGCCGCTTCAAGGACGGTGAGGCTCGACAAGTCTTCGACGATCTTCTGTAGGTCAGCCATTGTTCATTCCTATTTGGTTCGAACCAGAGTTATGAGTGTTGAGCCGTCAGCCCGCTGCGTCCTTCGAAGCATAGGCCTGGATTACGCGCGCGAGCTTCGCCGCGGGCGCATTCGTGAGTTGCGCGATCTTGGTCGCCGGAGCCTGGATCAGGCCGATGATCTTCGCGCGCAATTCGTCCAGCGACGGCAGGGCGGCGAGCGCCTTGACGCCATTGGTGTCCAGAGCCGTCTTGCCCATCGAGCCGCCAAGAATGATGAACTTCTCGTTCGCCTTGGCGAAATCGATGGCCACCTTCGGTGCCGCCACCGGATCGCCCGAGTAGGCGAGCACGGTTGGCCCCTTCAGCAGGGGCGCGATGGAGGCAGCGTCGGTGTCCTTGAGCGCAATCTTGGCGAGACGGTTTTTCGCAACTTTCACCTGCGCGCCCGCCTGCTTCATCTGCTTTCGCAGCGTCTGCATCTGGGCAACTGAGAGGCCGGAAGAGTGAGCCACCACCACGACGTTCGAGGTCTTGAAGACCCCGCTCAGTTCGCTGATGGACTCCGCTTTTGCCGCTCGATCCACTGCAAGCTCTTTCCGGTTTGACGGTTCACCCGCCGTTATGCGCGGGACCGGGTTGCTACCAGCCGTCCCGCTTGATTCACGCGAGCGAACCAAGGCAGGACGACGCTCTCAAAAGCCTGCCCCCCGAAACGGCATTGCGCCGCAATCGGGTCTTCGAGGTTCGAACCAAATGACGTGACCCAGGGTCACGTAAATTCGGGTCGCTTCCACGTCTGTGCTGGCCCCATTTCGGGATTAAGCGTGGGGCCCTTGCGAGGCCTCCTGCACCGGCAGTCTTGGACAGGTCGGCCGCCCTTTCCGGGACGGCCCTGCACACTTCACACTGCAACGGTATCGGGCTTCTCCCCTTCAGAGATCCCACGCGGGCTTCTAAAAGGAATAAGTTCCGCTCACCATCGATTTGTAGAGACGCGCAAAGGCGCGCCGACAAATTGGGCCGGCACGCCCACGACCGTTATCTAGACCTTTAAACCCGTTTTGCCAAGTCCTTTTTCACAAAATCACGGCAAAACAGGTCCGTCTCAGCGCCTCAGTGGGCCGCCCCGGTGCCAAAAAGGCTCGGAATTTCCACCTTGACCCCTGGGCCCATGGTGGAGGAGATCGCCACGCGGTTGATGTAATGGCCTTTCGCCCCCGGGGGCTTGGCTTTCTGCACGGCATCCGCAAAGGCCTTGATGTTCTCGACCAGCTTTTGCTCCGAGAACGAGGCCTTGCCGACACCAGCCTGCACGATGCCCGCTTTCTCCACGCGGAACTCGACGGAGCCGCCCTTGGCGCCTTTCACCGCGTTGGTGACGTCCATCGTGACCGTGCCGACCTTGGGATTGGGCATGATGCCGCGTGGGCCGAGCACCTTACCGAGTCGGCCGACCAGGGGCATCAGGTCGGGGGTGGCAATGCAGCGATCGAACTCGATTTCGCCCTTGCTCACTTTTTCGACCAGGTCCTCCGCGCCAACGACGTCGGCGCCAGCGGCCTTTGCCTCGTCGGCCTTGGCACCGCGCGCGAACACCCCCACGCGCAGCGCGCGGCCGGAGCCGTTCGGCAGCGTGACGACGCCACGCACCATCTGGTCCGCGTGCGTCGGGTCGACGCCGAGATTCATTGCAATCTCGATGGTCTCGTCGAACTTTGCCTTCGCGCGTTCCTTGACGAGCTTGACCGCTTCAGAGATCGGGTAAGCCTTCTCGCGGTCGATACCGTTGCGAGCTGTTTTCAAACGTTTTCCGGTTGCCATGGCGCTTACTCCGTCACCGTAAGGCCCATCGAACGGGCAGAGCCTTCGACCATTTTCATCGCAGCCTCGACGGTATCGCAGTTCAGATCCTTCATCTTCTGTTCGGCGATCTCGCGCACCTGCTTCTTGCTGACCTGTCCGACCGGCTCGCGGCCGGGCGTTTTCGCTCCGCTTTCGAGTTTGGCCGCCTTCTTGAGAAAATAAGACACCGGCGGCGTCTTCATCTCGAAGGTGAAGGAGCGATCCTGATAGGTGGTGATGATCACCGGGATCGGGATGCCCTTCTCCATTTTCTGCGTCTGTGCGTTGAACGCCTTGCAGAACTCCATGATGTTGAGACCGCGCTGGCCAAGCGCCGGCCCGATGGGGGGCGACGGATTGGCGGCGCCGGCCGGCACCTGCAATTTGAGGAAACCAGTAACTTTCTTTGCCATCTCTCACTCCGTTAGTGGTGCGGATCTTGGCGGTTGGCAGCCGCCTCACCTCCCACGTCATTTCACCTTCTTGTCATGCCCGCGCTTGTCACGGGCATCTCGCTTAGGACGGCACGACCGTGCCAATTCATCGGGATCACCGGGACAACGCCGGCGATGACGGCCTCACTAAAGCTTCTCCACCTGTCCGAATTCCAGTTCGACCGGAGTAGCGCGCCCGAAGATCGACACCGCTACTTTTACGCGCGAGCGGCCCTCGTCGACTTCCTCGACGACACCGTTGAAGGA
>JBKPLN010000321.1:0-5918 GCA_046731635.1 Pseudomonadota bacterium
CATACGCGATGTGCTAGGTGGTCTCGTGGGCTCGGAGATGTGTATAAGAGACAGGGCGCAGACTGCTCAAGGCCCGCCGTGTCAACAACCTTAAACTCAATATCACCCAGACGGCCCTGCCCTTCGCGCCGGTCTCGGGTGACGCCCGGCCGGTCATCGACCAACGCGAGCCGCCGACCGACCAGCCGATTAAACAAAGTCGATTTTCCGACGTTCGGCCGACCCACAATGGCGATTGTGCAATTCATCGGTGTCGCTGCCAGGCACGAGCCGACAGCCCATCACTAAATTCAAGACGTGTTTGCGGCGGCGCTGACCTTCCGGTCAAGCCCGCAAAGGCGGACTCGTCAGCGCGAGAACGTGCCGGGCTGCGGAGAGGAAGGCCAGGGCGACGGAGTATTGGCTTGTGCTGGCGCCGGCCAGGGCGCCTGCGTGCTTTGCTGTGCCGGCTGTTGATCCTGCTGCGGCCACGCCGAGGGCTGCGCGCTGGCCTGCGGCGGCGGTGACGATGCCGTTCGCGGCTTCGCCGCGCGCTTCGGCTTCGGCTTCTGCTCTGGTTCCGCCATGCTCTCCTGCTCGGCGGCCGCCGCTTGCTTGTTTTGCTCAGACGCGAGTGATTGAGCGGTTTCGGGCGTCGGCTGATTCCCTCTCATGTATTCCGGAGGCATGCCTTGTGTGACGCCGGGAACGCCGCCCGGAAAAAGGTCCTTGCGCTCGCCTGGCAGTTTTTTCTTCTCGTTCAAGCCAAATACGTCGAGCTTGTCCAAATCGAAATTCGAACACGCCGTCATTGTCGGCGCAGCGATCGCGAGGCCAGTAAGCAGCACGGCGCGGTGAATTGCTCGCATGCCTTTACCCCTCAACCTTTGCCTTCAGTGGCGATCATCCCGGAGAGTACCTCGGCACGCGCGCGCGTGCCCACAGGCGATTCCGCATCCGCTGTGATCATATCAAGATATCGCCGCGCAGCAGTCAAATCGTGATTGCGCCAAGCCGACAACGCCAGAAGTTCCCGCGCGGTGTGACGAAAACTGCGCGCCGGCTCGGCAGCCGGATCGAGCCGCCTGCGCATGTCAGCAAGCGAAGCGGTGTCGACCAGCAGCATACCGGCGCGCACGGCGGCCAGATCCTGCCAGATCGCGCCAAGCGAGGCATCAGCCGAAAGTTCATCGTATGCTTTTACCGCGTCGGCTGGCTTGATTTGGGCGAGCGCCGCCGCTGCACGCATGCGCGCCAGCAAGCGATACCCCGCGGGGGCTTCAGCCGCGATTTTTGCCAGCGCAGCTTCTGCCTCAGCGAATTTGCCCTGCTCGTTCAGCGCCAGCGCGGCTTCGAAAGCGGCGCCCGCGGCAGCGGCTCTTTTGGCCACCCAGTATTCATAGCCACGCCAGGCGGCAATGCCGGCCACGACCAGGACGGCAAGCGCGATCGCATGGATGCCGTAGCGATCCCACAGCTTCTTGAGCCGTTCGCGCCTGACTTCTTCGTCTACTTCATGAAAAATATCGGCCAAGATCGTCCCAAACCTGCCTTCAGACCCCGCCCGGGCCGGATTGCGCCGTAAACTACCGATGTGGCGCGTCTAAGGCAAAGCCGAACAACCATTAATATTTCAGGGCCTTAGGTCTTCTTGCTTTTCATCGAATAAACGTGTTCCGGGCCAGGAAAGGCGCGCGAACGCACTTCTGCCGCGTAATCCGCGACCGCCTTCTCAATTCCGGGACCAAGGGTTCCATAGCGTTTGACGAATTTCGGCACCCGCGGCGACAACCCGATCATGTCCTCAAGCACCAGAATCTGGCCATCGCAGGCGGGGCTCGCTCCTATGCCGATGGTGGGAATTGACACCGCTAATGTCAGCTTGCGTGCAAGTGGCTCGGCCACGGCCTCAATCACGACTGAAAATGCGCCTGATTGCGAAACCGAAAGCGCATCTTCCTCAATGCGTGCCCAGTCGGTTTCGTCGCGGCCCTGAGCCCGGAATGATCCGATCGTCTCGATCGCTTGTGGCGTCAGCCCGACATCCCCCATCACCGGCACGCCGCGTTCGACAAGAAAGGCAATGGTCTCAGCCATCCGCTTGCCGCCCTCGACCTTGATCGCGCCGCAGCCGG
The DNA here is from genome assembly GCA_046731635.1 of Pseudomonadota bacterium. Lineage (GTDB taxonomy): Bacteria > Pseudomonadota > Alphaproteobacteria > Rhizobiales > Xanthobacteraceae > Pseudolabrys. Next base: position 2,115 of record JBKPLN010000321.1, read on the forward strand.
TTTCCTTCATGACGCGCGCGGCATTCGTAAAAGCCTGCTCCTTCGAGGTTTCGTAGGAACCGAAAGGCATGTCGACGATCACCAGCGCGCGTTTCGAACCGCGCATCACGGCATGACCTTGCAGAATCATCATTTCGAGCGTGACAGGTACCGTCGTCTCGAGCCCATGCATGACCATGCCGAGCGAGTCGCCGACCAGGATTACATCGCAATGGGCGTCGACGATGCGAGCAGTGTGGGCATGATAAGAGGTTAGACAGACAATCGGCTCACCGCCCTTGCGCGCCCGTATGTCTGGGGCGGTAAGCCGCCGGATTTCGTCCTGGATTGACATGTTATTTTCCGAACACGGGCACGCCCAGCACAACCGGGTGGAAGGCATAGCCCAGCGCGAGATAAACGATCACGCCGATTGCAACAACAAGCGCATCGTTCGTCCAGCCGGACGGCTCGGGGACAGGCTTAACATCATCGCGGTGTTTGGCAGCAATCCGTGCGTACACGCCCCAAGCGAGGAAGGTGCCGAACAGCAGAATCGAGCCAAGGTCGCCATTGGAGAGCAGGTGCGCGAACGCCCAGGTCTTCACGCTCGCCAGCATCGGATGCTTGAGGCGTGCCTTGAGATGGCTAGGGATAAAAGCAGCGACGAGAAAAATTGTCGCGAATAGCATCAGCCCTATGGTGATGTGCCGCAGGAACGCCGGCGGCGACCAAACCCGAACCAATCCGTGCGCCCGGTATTCCCCAAAGCCCCATATGATCAGCACGAGGCCCACGAGCGAGACCAGAGCGAAGACGCCGCGATAAGCTGGCAGCCCGATCCGTCCGATCACGTTTGCGCGGGCGTCGCGAAACGAGACGAATACGTGCGTCGCCAGGAAGACGCCGAGGCCAAGAACGAGAATGCCTAAGCCCATTATACACTCACACTTTGTTGCCGCCGCAAGTAGAGGATAGCTGCAACCAATGCAAGCCACTTCCCGCAGGGGACATCTTTGATGACCGAAGCCGCAATGTATCGGTCGGCAAAGTGTCTGATCGCAGCGCTATTCCTGTCCCTCGGCCTCAGCGCAGCAGTCGGGGCCCAAGATTGGCCCACCAAAACCGTACGGGTTGTGGTGCCATTTGGACCTGGATCGACGCCGGATATCGTGGCGCGCCTGGTCGTCGAGGGCCTGCAGCAGAAATACCCGGGGAGCGCATTTCTCGTCGAGAACAAGCCTGGCGCAAGCGGCAATCTTGGCACCGATATCGTGGCCAAGGCCGCGCCGGATGGATCGACGCTCGGCGTGAGCATCGGGGGGCCGCTGGCAATCAACACCTTGCTGTTCCCGCGGCTGCCGTACGATCCGCGCAAGGACATTGCGCCTGTTACCCAGTTGGTCACGCAGCCGAGCGTGCTCGCGGTGACTCCGGAGCTTGGGATCAGCTCCGTCTCGGAGCTCGTTGCCCTGCTAAAAAAGAATCCCGGCAAATACAATTTCGCTTCGATAGGAAATGGCTCGCTGTCGCATCTTGCCATGGAGGCCATCGCTCTGAAGGCTGGCGCGCAGCTTGTGCATGTGCCTTACGCCAGTTCGCCGCAAGCTGTCACGGCCGTGATCCGTAACGATGCGCAAATGGCATGCCTGCCGGCCATATCGGTAATGCCTCAGGCTGTGGCAGGCACGGTGAGAATTCTCGCCGTCTCCACTGCCAGGCGATCACCCTATTTGCCGGATGTGCCGACGCTGAGGGAAGTTGGCATAGATGTTGAGGCAGATGCCTGGAACGGCTTGATCGCACCCGGCAACACCCCTAAGCCGATTATCGATACAATCAGCAAGGACGTATCCGAGATCATCAGACGGCCGGAGGTGCGCGAGAAGCTAGCGGTGCAATTGATGGAGCCGGTTGGCTCCTCTCCGGAAGAATTGCGCGCACGAATGGACGGCGAGGTTGCGCGCTGGGCGCCAGTGATACAAGCCGCGAACGTGAAATTGAACTAGGCTGCCTTGTCTTTCACATCCTTGATGTCGGTGAATGAGATTCCTGGCGCGCGTTCGCGGGTGTAATCGAGAATAAATTGGTTGCGGGCCATGAACACCTTGTCGCTGTCGAGGTCCTCGGCGCAGCTCGAATAATTGGCCTGCACGAAATCCTCGAGTTTTTTTCCATCAGCTGCGCTGATCCACCGTGCCAGCTGGAATTCCGGCTGCTCGAAATTGATGTCGAGACCATATTCCTCCGACAAGCGCACCTTCAGGACGTCAAGCTGCAAGGAGCCAACAACGCCAACCAGGGCCGGCGCGCCGTCGAGCGGACGGAATACCTGGACGACCCCCTCCTCTGCCATCTGCTGGAGCGCCTCTCTCAGTTTTTTCGCTTTCATCGGATCGCCGAGCTTCACCCTGCGCAGGATTTCCGGCGCGAAGTTTGGCACGCCAAGAAACGCGAGATCCTCCCCCTCGGTCAGCGTGTCCCCGATGCGAAGGGTGCCGTGGTTGGGAATGCCAACAACGTCGCCCGCATACGCTTCATCGGCGAGCGCACGGTCCTGGGCAAAAAAGAACTGGGGGGTGGACAAGGTGAGCGGCTTGGCGGTGCGCGTGAGCTTCGCCTTCATGCCGCGGCTCAACTTGCCTGAGCACAGGCGCGCGAAGGCAATTCGGTCGCGGTGATTTGGATCCATGTTGGCCTGTATCTTGAAGACGAAGGCCGTCATGGCATTTTCATGCGCGTCCACAATACGCGTACTGGACGCCTGCGCGCGCGGCGCCGGCGCGAAAGCTGCCAGCGCATCGAGCAGATCCTTGACGCCGAAATTCTTCAGCGCCGAGCCGAAGAACACGGGAGTCAGATGCCCTTCACGGAACGATTTGAAATCGAAAGGTCGGCAGGCCTCTTTCACCAGCCTGAGCTCGTCCGAGATTGCCGCGGCGTCGAGCATGCGATTTCTTGCCGCAAGCGCGGGCAGGTCGAGCGGTTGCCGCTCAACCGTTTTGCCATCCTCGCTGACAAGCCTCATCTCGCCGGTGGCAAGATCGCAGGTTCCGGCAAAGTCGCGGCCACGGCCAATTGGCCAGGTCAGCGGAGAGGTGTCGAGCGCAAGCGTTTTTTCGATCTCGTCAAGCAGCTCGAACGGATCCCTGCTCTCCCGGTCCATTTTATTGATGAACGTAACGATTGGTATGTCGCGCAGGCGGCATACTTCGAAAAGCTTGCGCGTGCGCGCCTCGATGCCTTTCGCGGCGTCTATGACCATCACGGCCGAGTCAACCGCAGTCAAAGTACGATAAGTGTCCTCCGAGAAGTCCTCGTGGCCCGGCGTGTCGAGCAGATTGAAAACGCGGCCATCGTAGTCGAAGGTCATCACTGATGTGACCACAGAAATACCGCGCTCGCGTTCAATTGCCATCCAGTCGGAACGGGTCGAGCGGCGGTCTCGCTTGGCCTTGACCTGGCCGGCCAGATTGATGGCCCCGCCAAACAACAGCAATTTCTCGGTCAGCGTCGTCTTGCCCGCGTCAGGGTGGGAAATGATTGCGAAGGTGCGCCGCCGGTCGACTTCGGCGGCGAGCGGCGTCGTGGACATCGAATCGGGCGAGGCAAGGGGTTTATTCATGCGCCGCATGTGGCCGTAAATGCGGGCAAAATCAAGCCGCCGCCCGGTGCGTCGCCAAGCAATAGCCCGGAAATCCCACCGTGCACTGATTATCGAGCGGTCAACGTGGCCTTGTAGGCTTCAGGATCAAAGCCATCCATCAGTCTGCCGCCGCCCACATAGAGCACCGGACGCTTGATCATCGATGGCTGCTTGAGCAT
>JBKPLN010000322.1:0-3256 GCA_046731635.1 Pseudomonadota bacterium
GATCGTTGACGACCTTCATCAAGTGCGCCTTCGAGATACCGAAAGTCTGCGCGATGTCTTTGATCGTCGTCAGGTTACCGTTATTGAGCCCGACTTGAATGAGGACGCGCAGCGCGAAATCGGTATGAAGGGTTAAACGCATTGTTTCTCCGCCCGGCCGCTCTCGGTCCTTCCCAATGTAATAGCAATACCAAGCCCGGAGCCATTCGATCGCCGCTCCCTGAAGTCCCTGCCTGTCGTTTTATGTCAATATTGCCGGTCGGTAGTGATGTCGGACGCCAGCCGCTCCCGCGCAAGTCACGGCTGCGTGAATTTATGTTGGCTTTACGACCATTCAATTTGCGCATGCAAGCTTTGCGATAACAAGTATACAAACACATCTTTCAAGGCGTCACATCATCATAATCTTGACCCGCGATATTCATCGCGTCCCGGCTCCCAAATGTGCAGAATCCGTCCTCGGAAGACCCTTGGTTAGCAGGTCCCGTGCCAATGCCGCTCGTGCCGGAAATCGCTATCGCGATCAGCTCCTTACGCTAAGAAAGCACAATCGCTGTGGGATTGACGCACCAAGCTCAGCTAATAAACTAGGCAGCCAGCCTATAAACTTGTCAACGCGATAGCGCGTCGTAAGCTTGTGGCCCCTTCGGGGCCGTTTTCTTTAGCTGTGATGGCTGTCCTAATTTCGGGAATTTGGAGGTTAAAACGCATGACAAAGGACGAAACGGAGGGCCGCATCCGAGCCATTGAAGCTGTCTTACTACATCTGCCGGAGATTAGCCCCGGTGTCATGCAGGCAGCGAAAGCGTGGATCCGGAACCCTAAGCGTCAACCCGATTCGAAGGTTGCCGAAGTGAAATTGCAAATCAGCGGCCATTTGGATGAGCATGCAGAAAAGGCACTTGATGAATTGACGTACCATTTCCAAAAACTCCAAGGCGGCAACCGCCAATCTCAAGCTGCAAAAAGAAAGCGGTCCTCGCCACGCGCAACGACAGAGTCGGGATAAGGAAACGATTACGCCGCCTGCATACATGGCCCAGCACTTTCTTGCAGTTGACGTGGTCTTGATGCTTCTCTCGATGTCCACGGCACTCTGCCGCGGCCTTGATGTAGTCAGCCAGCACCGAGGCGGTGATCGTCCCTTTCTCTAACTCGTCATTGAGATACTTTGCGGCCGCTTCCGTGTTGATAGTGAGATTGCAAAGGTCCTCCTTGGATTTAATCTAGCCAATGACCGTGCTCCGGGATTTCATCGATGAGATTGCTAGCGAGCTTGACGCGCGTACCGACAAGCCCCTTGCCCCGCATCACTGGATTAGCTTCGTGAAACTACTTGATGATATCGATCGTGATGATGAGCTGGGCGAGTTGCGCCAAAAGATGGAGCAAATGGTCTCTCAACGCGATGTACGTTTCCAGGATCGTTGCTTAGCGCTGATCCCCTTGCTTAGCGCTGATCCCGCTATTGCGGTTGCATTTGCCGGGCGGCGGCACGCTGCAATAACAGCACTTGCGGCGCTGTAGCTGCCAAGCTACTTAGCGCGATCTAATCCCTCCACGGCGAGTCGCAGCAGGCGCACAACGGCAGACTTGTCTAATCCAAGCTGCACAGCCCAACCCATCGAAGAAATCTGACACCGACCAGGGTCCGGCGTTGGACCTTAGTCTTTCAGTCGGCGAAGTTGTGCAGTCTCCCCCAACGGTCCCATATATTGCTGCTCGCCGCCACTCAAAAGCCCGGCTGCCTGCTATAGCCGCTCCTCGACACGAGGGAAGAGCTTAAAAATATCCACGAGGCTCTCGGAAAAGTCACCTCGCTTGAGCCTATCTCGGGACGCCGGTGTGACCGTATAGATTGTGCGCTGAGGAGACTAAGAATTTTTTTATCGCTAACGACTAGCGGATCTCAAAAAGGGATTGAAATCAAAATGCGGATACCGTGCATGCTTTCTCCGCACCCTCCCAAAACATGGACGCTCATCTGAAAAACGATCTTTAGCGCGAAATTCTACTGCACTCAGCAACAACAAAATTTGTGCTGTTTGGCACCATAAGTTTGTTTCGTAACGACCAAGTCGTTCAAACACCTGATTGTCAAAGTTTGTCAGCCGCAAAAATGAGCGCGTAATATTTGTCTTCGGCTGATTTTTCGTTCTAACTGAGTCTATCCTAATATCCTCCTTGGCTCCCTCTAACTCACTTGAATGCAGCAGTTTGCGGAAGATACTCAGACTATCCACATAATATTCACTGGTTGGGCGCGTGTATGGATTCTGAATCCTTTCGGCTTGCATGTTCAGCAGTCCACTCTCGATGATCACAGCGCGGCGAAGCCGCCACAGCAGCGAGGCCAGTCGACTAACCAATTGACCCTCGATCGCAGTTTGCGGCGAATAGTCGGATTTTATTGCTCTCTCAAAGGCTCTGTAGTCGGCGGCATCTTCGAGGGTATCAATGACTGTTTCTGCCATGAGTCCATGGCAAATCGCATTTCGCCAGACCTGCCTCGGCAGCGAAGTTGGCCGGGCCAAAATGAACTCGGCGGAGTTTGGCGACACCGCGGCTACAGCCATCCGCCAAATGTCAATGCGGACATTTTCGACATGAAGCTGGTCAGCGTAAGCGCAAGACCGCCGAGTAGTGACAGTGCGTGCGGTGCAACTAGGGATGTCCGCTTTGGGCCAAGAGCGGACTCATGCGCCGCAGCAAAAATGGCGTCGGCTACTCGATCACCGCCGCAACGCGGTGAACGATGTGGACGGGTCATCAACGTCGATTTTCACTCGTCCGTTCTTGGTCTGACGTGGCGCGCGTGATTGGCGAATTGGCGCGCTACGTCGCGAGAAATGCTCTAATCTCTTGCAGAAATTTTGGGAATGCCGGGCTCGGCAAGGGCACGAACCGCGCCCCAGCGATGCCTGCGGCCAGTTGTCCGCCTTGATCAAAGGGGACACGGGCGTCGTCGCGAGAGTGCATGACCGGCGTCGGGACGGACACTTGGGCGAGCAGGGGCACTGACTGTCATCGCGCGGCTCGTGAACTAACGGAGGATTGCATGAGCAGAAAAGCAGCGAAGACTCAGCTTGAGCTCCTAATCAAAGTGACGAAGGCCCGCTTACCGGCACGCCAAGCCTTCATGGCGAACATGCTGGGGAACGTGCGGCAACTGCTTCGCGATCTCCCGCTTGATCGGCCGCTAATAGAGCACACCGACGAGGAGATCATCGCTCTCGTTAGAAGAATGTTCCGTGAA
>JBKPLN010000323.1:0-1757 GCA_046731635.1 Pseudomonadota bacterium
CAATACACCAGTCCGAGCGGCTATTTGCCGCTGGTCGCGCTTTCGGCCAAATGGGAACAGGCCTTTGCCGACTCCTTGATCGGCCAGGGTGACGAGCGCCAGCTGGCGATGCAGCCGTCGCGTCTGTCGGAATTCATTACGTTGGTGCGTGAGCGTTTCGAGGAAGCGGCGCGCGAAGGGGAGGCGCCGGTGCTTGTGACCTCATCGAGCGTCCGGCCATTCGTTCGCGGCATTGTCGAGCGTTTCCGCGCGCAGACGCCGGTCCTCTCCCAGGGCGAAGTGCATCTCCGCGCGCGTCTCAAAACCGTGGGCAGCATTTAGCTCGCTGCTGCCTGCGCCCGCGACAGAGCGTCACCAAGCGGCCGTAACCGTACCGAACTGTTGGAAAAGTCAGGAGAAATTCGGGCAATCCACAACGATTCAAGGTTCCGTGAACGATCTTGGGAACCCATAAGCAATACCTACGTTAATCGGACGAACGGATGAACTTTTTTCGGGACGGGGCGACCAAGAAGTGGAGCCCCGAAGGATGTCATGAACTGGTCCCTTTATAGGGCAGACCGCACCACGCATCTCAAGATTGTGGTTGTTGGGCTTGTCGCCGCGCTGTTGATCGCCGTGATCGGCATCTCGGCGCGCCAGCTTAATCTTGGCACGGACATCATGACGGCGCAGAACCCGACGGTCATCAGGGCCGGCGGGCCGGTTGTATTTACCGACCGGAGCGGTCCGACCGTCCGATAGCACTATCACCCTATTCCTTTGTCCGGCGCGCCGCATTTGCGGCGCGTCTTTTTGTGAAGTAGTCGAATCAACCGAAATAGCCGAGAACTGCCTGGCATGAGGACCTGTCTGCTCAATTTGCGCGCGACCAGCCTGCTGGCGGCCGGCTTGCTGCTGGCGGCGCAGGTTGCGCATGCGCAGCCGCCGGCCATGACGACGGCCGAGTACCAGAGCAGGCTCGCCCAGTATCAGGCGGCGCGAGGTGGGTATGAAGCCGAGGCGACGGCCTATTGGGATGCGGTCGGAGAGAAGCGCCGCGAGCGCAATGCGAAGCGCCGCGACCATCTTCCGATCAGCCTCGATGATTATGTCCTGACCCAGCCGCCGATCTATGCGGGCCCTCCCCGACCGGTCGATCCGAATGCCCCCGCAGTGCCGCCTGCCGAGCGGCCGGAGATTCCCGTAGTTGCGGACTTCCTCAAGAATGCCGTCGAGCAATTCGGCTTCGTTCCGGACCGGCCGGCACGCGACTTCGATTTCAAGCGGGCTTACGCAAAGGCTGCACTCGCGGCGGGATTAACCCGCGAGCAGATCGTCGGCGTCTATGTGTTCGAGACGGGAGGAAACGGCACGTACGACTCGCAGGCCGGGCTTGTGCCTTACCGGCCCGGTGCCCGGGCCATCTCACCGGCCGTTGGCTACAACCAGTTGCTCAGCACCAACACGGTGTCGCTCCTCGCTGAAGACGGCAACCGCTATCTCCAGGCGCTGCGCCAGAAAGCGAAAGGATTGTCCGGCCCGGCGAAGCTTGCGATGGAGCGAAAGATCGAGGGGCTCAAGCGCATGATCGCCTACAGCCGTTCTGTCCCGAACCGGTGGAGCGAGCACGACCGCCTGGCCAAGACCACCTTGGGCGGATTTGGAATTCACGCCGCCGTGCTTGATCTCGATCTTGGCCCAATCCTCCAGGTGCAAAAACTCACGAATTCCGTCCGCTTCGCCCGCGTCAAAGGTTACAACGCTCCGCTCACGGC
>JBKPLN010000324.1:0-1541 GCA_046731635.1 Pseudomonadota bacterium
CATCACGGTCACGGCGCGAGTTAACTTCTGAAATTTCAATATCCGACACGAGCTCAGATGGCGGTTCAGGCCAAGTCTCTCCATTTCTGGGCAACTTCTTGCATCGACTCGGCCATGGTTTCCTCGCGGAAAATCAGATAAACGAACAGCAAATTAAGCGGGATCAGCTCGAACCAGAAAAAGTAAATCGGCCAGCCTATGAGCAAGAGCGCGAATAAGACGAGCATTCGCGTGTTCGTCATGAGTAACCGCCACCACTTTAGCATCGGACCGGCGAGGTTTTGATAACGCGCTTGTAACCAGCCAGGGATTTGGCCTTGGAATAGTTCGCTGGCTCTGTCACGCAGTTTTTTCAGGCGCGGCGCAAGGATTTCTTGTTGGAGAGTGAAATTCGAATAGAGCGCGAGAAGAAGCTTGTCCCACGCCCGCTGCCGCCACCTCAATTTTCGATAGTCAGAACGCAGTGCAGAAGAGGAATCTATTTCGGTGCGTGTTCCGGTGAAGTAGAGAAACGTGTTGCGGTAATAATCAGCCGCTGCCCCTTGCAACGCATGACTGATCGCCGCACCGAGCGCTAGCAGCCAGATCGCCGGCGAAGCACCTCCTAACGCACAACGAAGCGTCAAATGAATGTACACGCTCGCGAACACCAAATGATCGGCTACGCTGTCAATGATTCGGCCTTTGCGGCTTTCCTGGTGAGTTAAGCGTGCGAGCTGACCATCTGCATTATCGAGGGCATTCGCGAAAACATGGAGCACCATGCCGGCGATGTTGATGCCCAGATTGCGGTAAAATTAAAGGTGTCCGGCAATGACGCCGCAGACGCCTGCGAGCAGACTGACGCCCGCCGGCGTCACGTTGAGCCGGGCGAAAAATTCGGCAAGCCGAAATCCCAGCGGCCGGTAGAAGTAAACGTCGAGTGCGCCCTCCACTTCGCGCGCTTTGTAAGTGGCCGCGATGCGCGAATGACCTGTCTCGATCTGCTGAGACATCATCAGGCGCTTTGCTTTTGCAGCAACGCCGGAACGAGAGTGTCCTCGAGAATATTCAGCGCCTCATCCAGATCCGCGCGGGTGTGTTTGGCTGTGACACATGCGCGGAAACAGATCCGATTTTGCGGGACAGCCGGGTAATCCACCGGCGCAACCCAAAGACCGCGGCGCCGTATTTCGTGGCCGAGCCGATACATGAGCTCGCGATCACCAATCACAATCGGCATCACGTAAGTTGTCGATGCTCCGGTGTCCAATCCGAGCTTTTGGAGCTGAGTGTGGAAGTAATCGGCGTTTTCCCAAAGTGTAGCGCGCAACTCGGGCTGACTCGTGCCGAGTTCCAGCGCTTTGAGAATTGCCGCAATGACGACTGGCGGCAGCGCGCATGAATACACGTATGGATGCGCGTAGAACCGCAGATATTGCAGCGTCTCTTTCGAACCGGCCACGAAGCCGCCCAGCGCGCCAAATGCTTTGGAGAACGTCCCGTAAACGAGCGGAGCGCGCTCTTCCACGCCGAAGTGCTCCGCCGCCCCGCGACCATAC
>JBKPLN010000325.1:0-2360 GCA_046731635.1 Pseudomonadota bacterium
TGATTTCTACGCGCCCCAAGAAAGCTAGAGCCCGCGATTGCCTAACTGCCTAAGACGGCGGAGGGAACTGTTCCCCGATAAATGAATTGTTGTTTCGGTCGGATTGGAGGTGCGCAATGGGCACCGTCACATTTCTCGCGCCTGCCAATCCACAATGGGTCCGGCTCGAACTCAAGACGATGGGGGTCTTGCGCCGCGTGCTGGGCAATGAGAGCCCATTTGGCTGGTGCGATTTCATAACCTCGACAGAGCCGAGCGGTCCTTGCGCGGAATTCTGCGATCATTTCGGGCCGGTCGTCCGTCTGACGCGCGTCGATCGTCGTTACGAGGTCACATGTTTACGGACCGGCGCATCAAAATGCACAACTAACTTGGGACGCGCTGCAGCGCTTATCAGGGCGCGGTGGAGTGCCGGAGTGTATACCCACCCGCAAGGCTCAACGCGCGACCGAGCCAGTTGAGATTTTGCCAGCATAGCGTCCGGACTAAACAACAGGAGCCAGTTCGGTGTCTGTTTTTGGCCCATAGCGGACATCCCTCGTTGCATCGCACATGTCCGCTTTCGGGGGTAAGCGGACATGACCGTTTGCGGGAATCCGCCTTCGCGATCGCTATTGGGGGCAAAGCGGTCGGCCGTTCCACGCGAGATGTCGCTCTGCAGCACGACCTGTTTTGGAAACGATCTTCTCATCATTTCTGATCTGACCAAAGACACACGTTCTGCGCATTTGCCGGGAGTCATTGGCGAGCCGCATCTGAGATTTTATTGTGGGATGCCACTGATTAATCCGGAGGGATACTCTCTCGGCACGTTGTGTGTGGTCGATTTTCAGCCGCGTGAGATTACATTTGAGCAGGGCGAGGCAGTCAGGCGGCTCGCGCACCAAGTCATGGCTCAATTAGAACTGAGACGCAGCTTATCGCAACTGGATCGGATGCAACAGGAGCTTCAGGTCGAAAAGGAAAAATCGGAGCGGTTGCTTCGCAACATACTTCCTGCCGCCATTTCGGGCGAACTTAAGGACGGCAATCGGGTGATAGCCCGCTTCCATGACTCAGCTACTGTTCTGTTCGCCGACTTCGAAGGTTTTACGAAACTCGCGGAAAGCATGGAGCCAAAGGAACTTATTGGACAGCTAGATGACTATTTTAGCGCACTCGACGAGATTGCGGAGCGGCAGGGGCTAGAGATGCTGAAGACCATAGGCGACGCCTACATGTGTGTCGGAGGGCTCCCGGAGTTCAAGCGCACACATCCAATCGACACCTGCCTTGCTGCGCTCAAGATGCAGCAGTTCATCCGTGCCACAAACAGCAAGCGCCAGAAACTTCGTCTTCCAACATGGGGGCTCCGCATCGGCATTCACACCGGGCCGGTTATCGCTGGCGTGGTCGGGCGCAGAAAGTTCGTATATGACGTTTGGGGAGACGCCGTGAACATCGCCGCGCGTATGGAAACTGCCAGTATGGCCGGCAGGATTAATGTTTCGGAAGCAATTTATCAGCGCACAAGGGGCCTGTTCGAGTTCGAGAAACGCGGCAGCTTGGAGGCGAAGAATAAAGGCCAGCTCGAAATGTCCTTTCTTCTCCGAATTAAGGCAGGACTGGCGAAAGATACTGATGGCGTTCTGCCAAATGACAGGTTTTATCTCGCAGCGGGAATGCCAACTCCTGTTGGCTCTGCCGCCTGACGAGATGTCCGCTTATGGCCCTTAGCGGACATCGCTAGTTGCACCGCACATGTCCGCTTCTCTAATCGGCCGTTTGGGGTCAAGCGCTTTCAGACTGTCCACTGGTTGGTGTCGATGTCGCTCACGGGCTCGTGCTTCTCTTCGGAATCGGCACTAGGCCCTTCCAGCATGGGGTTCGAGAACGAGGCGGAACAATCTTTCGGTCGGCCTTGCCATCAGACTGATGGCAGGTCCAAGCGGACATGCGATCTCGCCTCATCCATCGTCCCGCGAGGGACATCATTCCACCACGCGGTGGAAGTCGTGTTTCCTCCTATCGGATTTGGTTTTGCGTTGTCATGCTGCGGCAGCCTGTTGCCGGGTCCAACAGAATTCGGTGCCGTCAGTCCAGACGCGGTGCATGATCACGGCCAGCCGGCGCGCCAATGCGACGATCGCCTTTTTCATCCCGCGGCGCCTGGCGACCTGCATCGCCCAGGCCTTGAGCCAGGACCATTTTGTTGCGCGCATCAGCAGGATCTGCGCCGCCTTCAGCCGCCGGCACACCTCATCGTCCCGGGCGATCGCCAGCAATCGGCGGTGCAGAACTGCAATCTGCTCGCGCAGCACCCGCCGGACAACGAGCAACGGCTCGACCAGCGTGGCCAGATCGGGAAGATTCTCGACCAG
>JBKPLN010000326.1:0-2496 GCA_046731635.1 Pseudomonadota bacterium
ATCGCGGGCTGCGAGATAATCGCGCCACACTGACTCGAATGTCGGCACCTGCAGTGCCGCCGCCTGCTGTGCGATCTTGCTTTTCCGTTCGTCTATCGGATCAACGCCTCGCGCAAGACACTGGCGAGCCTTTTGTGCCAGCTCGCGCGCGACACTCAGGCCGGATGCATTTGCGCCGAGCTGATCGACCGAGCCAAGTCCCATGTCGCGCTGACGCCCGCCAGGAAGTTGATAGCGGAAGATCCAGCGTCGATTAAAACCGTCGCCCGCGGTGTTCTTCTCCACGGCCAAATACAAATTTCCGCCATCGCTGAAAAAGCCCGGTTCTAGCTTCTGCAGATCGGCGACTGACAGCTTGAATAAACCACGCTGTGCTGGCATCCTCTTGCCCCCTTTTTTCTCTCTGCACCCAAGTTAGCACCCTAGGCGGGCTTCATATAGCCGTGGACAGCCTTGTACAGTGCTGGATGGAAGCTAGGTTTTGTGCGGGTTTTCGTACGGCCATGGACGGCCATGGACGATGCAGGCTTCAGCCATCGGATAGATACTGATTCTTAAGCACGGGAATAGATTTGACCCTAGAGGCGAGCCCAAAGTGGGTCAAGCCGAGCCGCATTTTACGGGCTGTTGAACCGCGGCTGATATCCCCCGATTGATCAAAGAAGCACGGTCGCGTTTGGGGAAATCGATGCTTTCTTTTCAGTTGATCGGGTGGGTCCTGATCCTGCTGTTCTTCGGCGCAATGATTGGCGGCCACAAGAACGTGGCCGACCGCTGAAAGCTGCAGATTGATCAGTGAAAGAATGCCCTAGAGCCGGTATTCGCCGGTTACCGGATCGCGGCGAAGCGTTGGCCGGTTTTCGCCATCGGTAATCTTCGCCTTCACGCGCCTTGCCTGCTCGAGCTCCTCATTGATGCGGCGCGCTTCCTTGATCGCCCAATGCACAACCATGGCGCCGCCCAACGCGGCGAGCGACCACTTGACCAGGGGAGACAGCAGAAACGTCGGCATAGGCAGCTCCAATAGGATCGAACCGCAAACTCGGTTGCGAAGGCGGCATTTTCGCGGCGGACCCAATCTTGTGCAAGAGGTCAACAGCGTCACAGCGTCGCCGGTGCGCCAATTAAGCTTATGGGTCAATGAGTTTGGCGCCGCATGGGCTAAACTGTGGTCGATTTGTTTCATTAAGACGCCTCAACGGCCATCGCTTTGAGTGGCCGCCCGGCTCGTGGAGGAGAGCCATGAGCAAACCCGCAAAGACTCGATGGACCATCCTGGCGCTTGTCGTATTTGCAACGCTGTCGCTGCTGCCAGGCCCGTGCACGGCGGCAGACGCCTGGCCCAGCCGGACGGTTCACTTCATCGTAACGCTCGGACCGGGCAGCGGCGTCGATATCGGCGCGCGGCTTGTCGCCGACAAGCTATCCGCACGTTGGGGCCAGCCCGTTGTCGTTGAAAACCGTCCAGGCGGCGACGGCATGGTCGCCATCACCAGCTTTCTTGGCGCAAAGGACGATCACACGCTGCTCGTCTCGCCGGTGAGCTCCTTCACCGCGCATCCCTATTTTCACGACAAGCTCCCTTACGACCAGCGGGACCTCATTCCGATCGCCCGCATATCCAAAACTGTCGTCGCGGTCAGCGTTCCCACCTCGCTGAACGTCAATTCGCTGAAAGAGCTGGAAGCCCTCGCTCGTTCAAAACCCGGTCAGTTGAACTGGACGACCGCCACAGGCTTCACCGATTTTGTGTTTGCCGGCTATCTGCACGCCGTCGGTCTCAAGATGGCGAAAGTGCCTTACAAGAATCCCGCCGGCGCTGCGGCGGATCTCGCATCTGGAGTCATCCAGGTCTACATGCCCGCTTATGCGATCGTGCGTCCGCAGGTAGAAGCTGGAGCGGTCAAAGTGCTCGCGGTCACAAACCGCGAACGCGCGCCTGCGCTTCCCAATGTGCCCACGGCGGTTGAAGCAGGCTATCCGTCGCTCGAATTCGACGGACTGGTTGGACTATTTGGAGCGCCCGGAATATCCGACGACGTCCGCACCAAGATAGCCGACGACGTTCGCACGGCGGCGGCCGACCCCGAAATCGTGAAAAGACTGACGGCGACGGGGCAGATCGTCAGTCCAGGAAACGCCGCCGAATTCGCTGCCTCGATCGCGCAGCAACGCGAGCAGGCGGCCGCCATTGCGAAACTGTTCGGCAATAAACCGGTGCAGTAGGCTTACGCGGGAATGAACGGGAATCAAAAACCATAGCGTCCCCAGATCGCGCGCACTTCAAGCGCGGAAATGAAATCGTCCGCGAGAGCCGGCGGGTGGCTGAGCGCATCGACAAGGCTGACCCCCGGCACTCGTCTACCGAACAACGACCGCTCGGCGGAAATCAGCGGCGTATGGACCTTCTCGCCAAATCGTTCTCTCAGGGTGGATCGCATGTCGCCGGTGCGATCCGCCAGGCCCAAGTCAATTGCCTTCTGGGCGGTCCAGAAC
>JBKPLN010000327.1:0-7357 GCA_046731635.1 Pseudomonadota bacterium
ATGCGGGCGTCACTTATGGCCCTTGTTTCATCGATCGAGAGCTCGACCTGCTCGGAAATATCCTCGGCTTCTGCCGCCGTCGTGGCAACGACAACTGCGACCGGTTCGCCGGCAAAACGAACAACGCTTTCGGCTAACAACGGCTGGCTGATCGGCCTGTAGGAAAATTTATGTAACATTGGCGTGATTTTTTTCACGCCCGTGAGATCGCCTGCGGTGAACACCATCGCTCCGGTCGGAGCGCTGATGTTGGACAATTTTCCAGCGGCGACGGGGCTGCGCACGAAGCGCACCCAGTGCGCGGCGGGTGCATCGGCGGTGAAATGACCCTGGCCCCTGACCAACGCCCGATCTTCCAGGCGGCGCACCGCACGTCCCACCCAGGTCATGCCCGAACCGCGGGTGCCATGCTCGCTCATTCAGGATCGCTCATCCGTTGGACGAAGATCATGCGCTTTGCTCCAGCGCCCGACGCACGACCGCACGCACAAGGTCGCGACGGTAATGGGCATCAGTCTGATGATCCTCGAGCGGATCGATTGCCTTTGCGGCAGCCTCGGCTGCAGTGACAAACACTGCGTTACCGGATGCGTTGCCATTGAGGCATGCTTCGGCTTCCGCGACGCGGCGCGGCGAGGCTTCCGCTCCGCCTACGCCGATCCGCGTGTCGGCAATTCTGCCGCCCTGCACGCGGTACGTCACCAGCGCTGCCGCCATTGCGAAATCGCCGGCACGCCGGCTGAATTCGTTGAAGCCGAATTTGGTATCTTTCGCGACGAGCGGCAGCCGCGCTTCGATGAGCAATTCATCCTCGGCCAATGTCGTCGACATAATGCCTGCAAAAAAATCCCTTGCTGCAATCTCACGCGTGCCGCGGGTGCTCCTGGCGACGAGTGTGGCATCGAGGGCCGCAGCCACCAGGCACCATTCCGACGCGGGGTCGGCATGCGCGAGACTGCCGCAGAACGTGCCTCGCATGCGTATCGGATAGTGAGCGATGTGACGCACGACCGCGGTCAACAGGTGACCGAGCGGGTTATCGACCACAGGCCTGTGAAATGCCGCGTGGCGCACGCGTGCGCCGATGGTCAGCGTCTTGCCATCATTGCTCACGGTATCCAGGCCGGCAATTTCGTTGATATCGACAAGGTGCGCCGGCTTGGCGAGCCGAAATGCCATGATCGGGACAAGGCTCTGCCCACCCGCCAGAATCCGGCCGTCTTTCGGAGCCACCTCAGCCAGAATTTTTACGGCCTCATCGAGCGTCTTCGGCACATGACGGACGAAGGGCGCGGGTTTCATACACAGGCCTCGGGATGGCTAAAAAAGAGCTAATTATTTGTATACAAACGATAAAGCGCCTTTCGCCATTGTCAAACAACCCTTTGATACAAAGGCGGCGATATGACCCGGCTGACCGTGCTTTCATTGCAAGTATTACCCTCCTATCCTATCTGCTCCCGTACGGGGGTATGAGGACCGGGGATGCCGATAGCGCGATTGATTACTGCTGTTTGCCTTGTCGGCGTTGCCGCGCTGACGACCGTTTCGGTGACCGCTGAAGATGCCAAGCGGCCTGACAAGGTATCGTTTTATTTCGCCGCGCATGAGGACGACTGGCAGCTGTTCATGAATCCGTCCGCATTTCAGGACGTGATGAACGGGGCGGCCAAGACCGTATTCGTCCATCTGACCGCGGGCGACGCGGGCTTGGGCGTTGGCAAGGGTGGGCGCAAGCATCCGTTTTATCTGGCGCGCGAGAATGGCGCGGAAGCTGCGATCCGGTTCATGGCGGATGCTGAAACGACGCCCGGCGAACGCATCGCGGCTCCGATGTCTTTCAACGGTCACATGATTTACCGCGTGAGCTATCTCAATACGGTTGGCTATTTCTTGCGCTTGCCGGATGGTCATTGGTCCGGCGACGGCTTTGCCGAGACCGGCTTTCAATCCCTCAAGCGACTGGCGATCGGCAAAAGCGATATTCTGCGATCGATTGACGGATCGACGGCCTATCACGGCTGGGACGATCTGGTTGCAACCCTTCGCGCGATCGTAACCTACGAGCGCGGCCAGGCTGCCCTCGCACAGGTGAACGTTGCGGAAACCGATGCGCGGATCAATCCGAAGGACCATTCGGACCACCTGATGACCGCGAAGGCCGCCCTCGATGCGGTTAAGGACCTTACGTGCGTGCGGCGCGTGTACTACGTCGATTATGCCAGTTCGCAATTACCACCAAATCTCGATCACCGGCAGCGTGACATGGAGAGCTCTGTGTTTGCGGTCACCCTCGCGGGTGTACAGGCCCTCGACCACCGCACATTTTGGCGTCACTACGACCAGTCATTCGTCGGACGGAACTATTTCCGTATCCAGGAACCGCCCGCTGCCTGTGATAAGGCCGTGACGACCCTGGCCGTGACGCGTTAGTAGCCTTTTTCTGCATTTCAGGCCTGCTTTGCCGCCGGCAGCGGACTACTTTTTTCGCAACCATTTTCAGGCTATCCCGTTTTCGTTCGCTTGTGATTTGCTCAAAATAGCCACCGGCGTCCAATGCGTTACGCTGATGTGCCGCTCGCTTTGCAAACCCGCCGTATCGTGTCGGTCGATGCGCTGCGTGGGTTCAGCATATTCTGGATTATTGGCGGCGACGGTGCGGTCCTGGGCCTTGACCGAATGCTCAAGGACAAGGGCCAGCCCTGGAGCTCGATCAGCGGCTTCCTCGCCACGCAAATGACCCATGTCCCGTGGGAAGGGTTCAGCTTCTACGATTTTGTGTTCCCACTGTTCCTTTTCGTCACCGGCATATCGATTGTTTTGGCATTGC
The DNA here is from genome assembly GCA_046731635.1 of Pseudomonadota bacterium. Lineage (GTDB taxonomy): Bacteria > Pseudomonadota > Alphaproteobacteria > Rhizobiales > Xanthobacteraceae > Pseudolabrys. Next base: position 2,831 of record JBKPLN010000327.1, read on the forward strand.
CGCGGCTGGTCGAGAGCGAAGGCAAGGCGCAGGCGCACCTGCGCGTGCTGCGTCGGGCATTCGTGCTTTACGGGCTTGGACTGATTTTCTATGGCGGAATCAGCCAGCACTGGAGTGATGTTCGCTTTGTCGGCATTCTGCAGCGCATCGCTGTTTGTTATCTGTTTGCGTCGATCTTGTTCCTGAACCTCGACTGGCGCGGACTTATCGTTGCGCTCATCGCGCTGCTCGGCGGCTACTGGGCGTTGATGACTTTTGTGCCGGTGCCGAGCATTGGCGCCGGCTCTTTCGCGCCGGATGCCAATCTCGCCAACTGGGTCGACGCAAACTATTTGCCCGGCCGGCTATGGGACAAGACCCGCGATCCGGAAGGATTGCTGAGCACGCTTCCGGCGATCGGCACGTGTTTGCTCGGCGTATTGGCCGGTCTGTTGCTGAAAGACGAACGCCTGACGCCGTCGAAACGGTCGCTGTGGTTGATCATTGCCGGGTTCGCGATGGTGGTGGCTGGCTATTTGTGGGGGCTGCAATTCCCGATCGTGAAATCGATCTGGACCTCATCATTTGCGCTGGTCGCCGGGGGCTACAGCGCAATCCTGCTCGGTGCCACCCATCAGGTTGCCGACGTATGGGGATGGAGGACCTGGGCGACAATTTTTGTGTGGATCGGCGTCAATGCGATCACGCTTTATTTTATAAACGGCGTCGTCGGCTTTCAGCCTTTCGCGCGCCGCTTCGTCGGCGGTGACGTGGCCGCCTGGCTCAACCAGACGTTCACGCCCGGCACCGGTCTTTTCGTCACGCACGTCGTGGGACTGGTTTTTGCGGTAGCGCTGGCCGGCTTTCTCTATCGCCGCAAGATTTTCATACGCGTTTGAGAGGCTCAGGTCCCTACTTTCAATTCCGACACGAGCGCCCGTAGTGCGGCGACGGTCGAGGGCGCCACGCTTTTGCCGGTGCGCGGATTTTCCGACGGGATGTTTTCGATCGTCATCGTGAAACGCGCCGTGTCGGCATCAACGGTTATCGTATGAGTGTTGCGCGTGACGCCAGGATCGGCCCAGATCTCGAGCTGGGTGCGGTCCGGTCCTATCCCGGCGAGACTCAAGGCCGCCGCCACGTTGACGTTTGCGGGAAACCCGCGGGCGCCGTCGCGTGCGCTGCCTTCGAAGACTTTCAGGGGCTCTTTCAGGCCGCGGACTGAAATTCCGTGGTCGCGCAGGTATGGCGCGCCTTCGAGTCCTGCAGGCGGCTTGCGCGTTACCATCTTCACCGAGTGGATGGTGCCTTCGGCCGCCCCGCGCACCGCGTCGAGCCCGATCAGGGCACCCGTGGGCACCACGATGCGGGCGCCTTTTTGCCTTGCGCGTTCGATCAGATCACTGTTCTCCAGAAGCTGCGCGACCGAGAGCGGCATGAAGATGCGTCCCTTGTCGATTGCGCTCACGGCAATGTCCCGGAACAATGCGGACGGAAGACATTCGACCACGACATCGCAGGTATCGGCGAGCTCGGTCATCTTGCTAACCAATATGCTGCCGCCCACCTGCGGCAGTGCGCGCTGCGCCTTTTCGACGTCGCGCACGGCGACAGCGACGAGCGTGAGGCCAGGCACGCCGGCGATCAAGCGTTTCGCCACATCCAGGCCCACGGCACCGAGACCGGCAATACCCACACGCAGCGGTCGCTCGTTGCTTAGCTTCGTCATGTCTTGCGACCCGTAAAATTCGCTTTGCGTTTTTCGATAAAGGCGCGCACGCCCTCAGCGTAATCGGGCGTCAGGCTTGCCGCGCGTTGGAGGTCGCGCTCAAGATCGAGTTGAGCATCGAGCGAGTTGCCGGCGGAAGCGTTCAGCGCCCGCTTGATCAGCGCCAGCCCTTGCGTGGGGGCGATGGCGAAATGCTCGCACAATCTATGCGCCTCGCCCGCCAAAGCGGCATCATCGACGCACTTCCAGATCAGCCCCCATTCCTCGGCTTTTTCAGCGGAAAGCGGCTCGGCCAAAAGCGCTAGACCCTTCGCCCGTCCGTTCCCGACCAGTCGGGGCAGAAACCAGGTGCCGCCGGAATCAGGGACGAGCCCAACGCGGGCAAAGGACTGGATGAAATTGGCCGACCGCGCCGCCAGCACGATATCGCAAGCCAGCGCGATGTTGGCGCCGGCACCGGCGGCAACTCCGTTGACCGCAGCCACGACGGGAAAGGGCAGGTTCCGCAGCTTGCGAACCAAAGGGTTGTAATATGTCTCCTGGGCGCCGCCGAGCACGACGCTCTCACCGCTCTTGGCAACCCGATCGCTTAGGTCCTGGCCAGTACAGAAGGCGCGGCCCGCGCCGGTCAGCAACAGAGCCCGGCAGCTTTCGTCGGTTTCCGCATCCCCAATGGCTTCGCGCAGCGCACGATGCATGGCGTCGTTGAAGGCGTTGAGCTTGTCGGGCCGGTTTAACGTGATGATGCGATAACCGGCGCGCAGCTCGACGAGAATAGTGGAATCAGCAGTCATGTTTTACCGAGGAATTCATCGAGAGCGCCGGTTTCCTTTTTCTCTCCCTCAAAGTCCTCCGCAATGCGCTCATACAGGCGCGCGGCTGCGGCCAGCATGTCGTGTTCGGGGCGATCGTCTCCGATGAAGCTTGCGATTTCGTCGAGCTCGGCCACCCAACGATAGGACTTGGAGTACATGGCCGGCACCTGGTTCGACAAATAGCGCAACAGGTCCGGGCGGCTTTCGGACAACTCTGCCTTCAAGGCGGCGGCCGAACCACCGCGCGACGCCGCCAGCATCATGGTCGCGCCCAGCGCGGTGAATCCCTTCGTGATGCCGGCATAGGACATTTTCAGCGCCGAGGCGGCGGTGAGGGGACCTTCAAGCACCCGCACGATCAGCCCATAATCGTTGAGCCTTGCGAGATCCCTGGCAGCAGAGCCGGAGGCGTAAATTTTTGTATTGCTGCTTCCCGGCTTTGGCGGCGGACCGATAATCCCCGCCCCCACAAATGGGCAGCCGGTTGCGGTGACGACGTCGGCAATTTTCAGCATTGTCGCCGGGCTGACCGCGTTGCATTCAACGTAGATGGGCTTTTTGTTGGCTGCTGCGAGCACAGGCGCAAGCCGCTGCGCGAGCGCCAACGCCTCGCCGGGCGGAACGATCGACATCAAAAAGTCAGCCTCCGCAAGCGCGCGGTCCTCGGCGGCCTGCATGCCCGCTTCGCGCGCCCGTTTCACGCTTTCCTCACTCCGCCCGGCGATCGATGTGAGCACCGTGACTTCATTTTCGCTCAGCCGCCGGCCAATGCCGGCGCCCATATTGCCCGGTGCAACGATTGAGACGGTTGAAGTCATGAGCCGGTCACGCCCCCGTCGAGATTGATGCTTTGGCCTGTGACAAACGAAGAGGCCTCGGAGGCGAGGAACAGCACGGCGCCGACCAGGTCTTCAGGCGTTTCGCCGCGCGGCAGGCATTGCATGGCGATAATGCGCTCCTTCTGCTCGGGCGTTACGGTTTTGCGTTCGATTTCCGTAAAGGTCGCGCCAGGCAAAATAGTGTTGACAGTGATGCCGTCAGTGCTCACCTCGCGCGCCATCGACAGGCTCATGCCGGCGAGCGCAGCCTTGCTGGCGATGTAGTGGAGATAGTTTGGCCGGCCGAGCCGCACGGCACCGGAGCCGACATTGATGATTCGGCCCCATTTCGCCCGCCGCATGACCGGCAACACCGCGCGGGCGCACAGAAAAGGTCCCGTGAGGTTAACACGCAGCACCTGTTCCCATTCTTGTAGAGTAATCTGGTCGAACGGGCGCATCGCAAGTGTCGAAAAAATTGCTGCATTGTTGATCAGCACGTCAATGCGGCCATATTCGTCCTCCACCACGTCGATCATTTCATCGATCGATGCAGGATCGGAGACGTCGGTGGTAACCGCCAGCGCCTCGCCGCCGGCGTCCATGATTTCCTTGGAAACCGCTGCCGCCTTGCTTTCATTGATCTCAGCAATCACGGTTCGCGCACCGGCCATGGCAAAGGACCTTGCGAAGACTCGGCCAATACCTTGCCCTGCACCGGTGATGATGACGACGCGATCCTTGAGGCCAGGGAAAATGGCGGTGCTGGGAGCCGCGCTCATATGGTTGCCCTTGGGTCCCCGCTTCCACGGGGACGAACAATTAGGGGACGCCATGGCGCACATCCGTTCGTGCCCGCGAAAGCGGGCATCCAGCCCCTTCCGATAGTCATGCCGCGCCTCGCGCTGGTTCTGGCAACGATTCCAGCGACACGCGGGCGTTCCATGGCGTCCACCATGGTTTCAAACCCAAATCGTTCGCAATGATGCCCGCGCTGATATAGCCTGCGCCTCCCGAAATCGCCCCGCCGGGATGCCCGGCAGAGCCGGCGTTGTACAGATTTGGAATTGGCGAGCGGTAGCCGAAATGATTGTACATCACCTGCTCGGCGTTGAAGGCGCCCATGAAGATGTCGCCGCAGCGCATATTGATGAGCTCCTGAATGTACTCGCGCCCTGTATAGATG
>JBKPLN010000328.1:0-3613 GCA_046731635.1 Pseudomonadota bacterium
ATAGGGTGCACACTGTTCGCGCGTGAGCGGTTCGACGCCGCCTCGGCAAGGGATGCAGGGACGCTGTGCGAGCGTAGGCATTACAGCTTCACACTCTGACGCCCTCGTCTATACCCTACCTCCCATCCTATACATAGGGTATCCCGTACTCCATGAAAACAAAGTGTCAACGGTGTCCCACACCAAACGTAAGAAAGAAAAGCTACGCGTGCGCGGCCAGGTCGAGGCGGGTCGAGTGTGGTCTCGAGGACCAAGGGGCCATCGTGGAATACTTGTTGCCGCCCGCGGGGCCATGAATGGCCTCATGACGGAAGTTATTGAGGACCATATCCGCTGCGCGTCGATCCGGCCAACGACGCCGAGCGCACGCACGGCGTCGAAGAGCTGATCGAGGCTGTCCAGGCGTACGAACCTGGGGGTTTTGGCCGCGGCTGTGATGGCCTATAAAGTGTCCGGGAGTTTCGAAATAGCCGCCAACAATGCCACCAGCAGTTTTGCCACGTCAGTTTAACCTTGACCTCGTTAGCACGGCCCAGGAAGAGCCAGAGCGAGCGCGTTTGCGCTTCCGTGGCCAGCAGCAGCGGCCCGAGGCCAGGCGCCAAATGCCAGGACATTAGGAATGCCCGAGCAATCTTCGTCTGAAAAAATCCCGGTGACGGTGCTGACCGGCTATCTCGGCGCTGGCAAGACGACCTTGCTCAACCGGATTCTGTCCGAGCCGCACGGGAAGAAATACGCGGTGATCGTCAATGAATTCGGAGAAATCGGCATCGATAACGATCTCGTGGTCGGCGCCGACGAGGAAATTTTCGAAATGAACAATGGCTGTATTTGCTGCACTGTGCGCGGCGATCTCATTCGCATTCTCGATGGCCTGATACGGCGAAAAGGCAATTTCGATGCGATTATCGTTGAGACCACGGGGCTCGCCGATCCGGCGCCTGTCGCGCAAACTTTCTTCATGGACGAGACTGTCGGCCGCAGAACCAAGCTCGACGCCGTGGTGACGGTGGCCGACGCCAAATGGCTCAACGAGCGGCTCAAGGATGCTCCGGAAGCCAAGAATCAGATCGCCTTTGCCGACGTGATCCTGATCAACAAAACCGATCTCGTCTCATCCGAGCAGTTAAGCGAGGTGGAGGCGCGCATTCGCGGCATCAACCCATATGCCAAGCTGCACAGGACCGAACGCGCCAAAATTCCGCTCGACGCGGTGCTCGGCCGCAACGCCTTCGACCTCGATCGTATCCTCGACCTAGAACCGGACTTCCTCGGCGCCGACAATCACGATCATCATCACGACCACGACCATGATCATGATCATGGGCATCATCACGGCGACGAGGATGGTCACGCGCATGCGCATGGCGGGCTCAAGCACTATCACGACGAGGAAATGCAATCGATTGCGCTGCGCACCGAGAAGCCGCTCGATCCAGACAAATTCTTTCCCTGGGTGCAGGACCTGGTGCAGAAGGAGGGGCCGAACATTCTGCGCTGCAAAGGCATTCTCGCGTTCAAGGACGACGAGGAGCGCTTCGTCTTTCAGGGCGTGCACATGATTCTCGACGGCGACCATCAGCGGCCGTGGAAACCCGATGAGAAGCGCGACAGCCGGATCGTTTTCATCGGCCGCAACCTGCCGGGCAAGCTGATCACGGAAGGCTTCGAGAGCTGCGTCGCCAAATAGCGCCAAGCGACGTAATCGTTCGCTTACCGCATACGAGCGACTGACGCGGCGCTATCGCAACCCTGTCCCGGCAGCGCGATGGAGCAATGACCGATGGCCGCGAGCGGCAGCGACACAGTTTCGGTCGCCGAACGCACCCTAATCAGTGGCGGCATCGTCGCTGTGTATTTTCTCGGCCGCTGCATTCGTCTTGGTGAAGAAGCGATCATGTTGGGGCCGCCGGAACGGTTTTATTGATGCGAGGGCTGTGAGCGTATTAGAGAGAACGAGGTCTTAACGCCGCGTCACCTCCCCGTCGCCTACATCATGCGATAATTGAGGTTGAACATGATCCATAGGGTGCCGCCGACCAGAATGAGGAGCACGATGGCGGCGAAGCACAGCGCGATCAGTTTGTTCTGCGACGACGGTTTCAAGTCGAGGTGCAGAAAATACCGCAGGTGGACGACGACCTGAGTGATCGCCGCAGCGCCGATGACGACAAAAATCTGTATCGGCCGCAGCGTGCGAGCGGCGACGAGGCCGAATGGAATCGCGGTCAACACCAACGCTAGAACGACGCCAACCAAGTAGGACTTAATCGTGGCTTCCCCGCCGTGCGGCGAGGTCGGCATCTTAGACAATTGCGGCTGCGCCGGCATGTTAGAGAATCCTCGGCAGGTAAACGACGGAGAAGATGTTAATCCAGACAATATCCAGGAAATGCCAGAACAGGCCTAGCCGGCAGAGGCGGGAGGCGACGAATGGGTTCAGCCCGCGCAACGCGACCTCGCATCCCAAGAGGACGATCCAGACCAGGCCGACGCTGACGTGAGCGCCGTGCGTGCCGACCAGCGTGAAGAAGGCCGAGAGAAAACCGCTGCGCCACGGGCCGGCGCCGGCGACGGCCATGCCGTATAATTCCGAAATCTTCATGGCGACGAAGCCGAGTCCGAGCAGGAACGTCACGCTCAGCCAGGCCAGTGTGCGCCAGCGTTGCCCGGCTGCGATCGCAACGCTGGCGAAACCGAAGGTCGCGCTGCTTGCCAGCAGCAGCATGGTTTCCGCAAAGGTGTGTGGGAGCCGGAACAACGTGTGCCCGCTAGGCCCGTCAGCGGTGTTATGCGACATCACCACAAAGGTCGCAGACAGCAACGCGAAGATGATCGCGTCGCTCATCAGGTAGATCCAGAAGCCGTATGCCTTTTCGTCGATGGCACGTTCGGCTTCTTCGGCTTTGGTGTCTTCGTCTTGACCGGCGGTGATGACGGCGTCGGTCACGTCGGCCCCCCGAGTGCGAGTGCGGGGGCCATGGTGCGACGGTTCTCGATCGCTTCGACTTCGTTCGCCAGAATGCGGTGCTCGGCATGATCACGGAAAGTCTGTGACAGCACCGCAGCGAACATGCCGAGCCCGCCGACGGCGGCCAGCCACCAGATTTGCCAGATCATCGCAAAGGCGAACACGAACGACATCGCTCCAAGCACGACGCCGGCGCTGCTGTCGCCGGCCATGATGATGTCGTGGAAGCGGGCGGGTCTGTGGCCCGCCGTCCCCGCCTGCTTCATGGCCCACCATGCATCGATGCCGTGCACATGTGGCACGACGGCGAAATTGTAGGCCGCCGGCGGCGAGGCCGTCGCCCATTCCAGCGTCCTGCCGTTCCACGGATCCCCGGTCGAGACTGCAAGGGCGGCGCGGTCGCGGATGCTGACGGCGAGCTGAATGGCGAGGAGGGTGATGCCACACAGGATGAAGAGGGCGCCGAATTCGGCAACGATGAGATACGGCTGCCAGCCGGCGACATAGTAGCGCTGGAGGCGCTGCGGCATGCCCATGAAGCCGAGAATATAAAGCGGCACGAAGGCCAGATAGACGCCGACGATCCAGGCCCAGAAGGCCCGCCGGCCCCATTTTTCCTCGAGCCGAAAGCCGAATGCCTTG
>JBKPLN010000329.1:0-1900 GCA_046731635.1 Pseudomonadota bacterium
ACATGGATACATCCGCGACAATGATTTGCACCAGTGCAGTGCGGAAGGTCATGCTTCGAACCGGCGCCAGCGATTCACCCGGCACACCGCCGGCGAAAGCCGGCTTGGGCGCGGGCAGCCTGATCTCGCGATACATTTTCCAGCATACCGACAACAACAGGATGCCGCCGGCAAGCGTCAGTCCAACAATCGTGAGCAGTTGCGTCGCCACGACCGCAAACAGAATTCGCAAAACTACCGCGCCGGCCACGCCCCAGAAGATGACGCGGACCCGCAGCGCCGGGTGGACCCGTGACGCCGCCATGCCTACGACGATGGCGTTGTCGCCGGCCAGGACGAAGTTGATGATGAGGATCTGCGAGAGCGAGATCAGGTGAGCAACTTCCACGCGATCCTCGTCGGAGTCTTGGGTCGTTCTGGATACCTGCGAGACCTAGTTGTGGCGCTCCGTGTCGGCGACGAGACGAGCCAAATCTCCGGGTTCCAGCATCGCGGAAGCCATCACACCGATCAGTGTGAGCAGGCCGGCAGCGTCCCAGTAGGTGAATTGTCGGCGCGGAACTGGGTCCCGCCAGGCAAACAGCGCGACAACCGCCGCGAGGACGAACACGAACGTGACGGTCGCGGGCAACACCGCCTCGCGCGGCAGGGAATGGTAAGAAATTGCAGCGAACGCGACCGTCGCGATGAATGAAGCGGCGAGCGCAATACGCGGGCCAGTGGCGGCCATTTGCCGACCCAATGTTTCGACAGCATTGATGACCGTCATGGCGTTCCTTTCTGGCTTCAAGGCTGCGACACCGCTGCGCCTCTACGCCTTCCGTGAATTGTGGTAAGAAATGTCAAGTTAAGGAGTATTAATACTACACTAGTTTAGTAACAATGAAACGTCCAAAAACACAAGCGGGTTCCCGTGGTGTCATGCAGATCGCACGGACCGAACAGCAGTCGAAACAGCTGAGAAAACAGGCTGGTGCGCGGCTAAAGGAGCTGCGCGGACGGGCCGGTTTGTCGCAGATACAGCTCGCCCAGACACTGGGGTTCAAGTACTACACGTTCATTTCCCAGGTGGAAAATGGCTTCGGCCGGGTCCCAACCGAAAGCCTGGAGGAATGGGCCCGCGCGCTTGGCGTCGATCCGTCGTCGTTCGCGCGCGAGCTTTTGTCTTACTACGACCCCGAGCTGCATCGGCTCCTTTTCGAGGTAAAGCGATGACTGTGGTGATGTTCCCTCGCCTGGCGCGACACGGAAGCTGGCAGCCAATCGAGCTTCAGCAGTTCGTGTCGATGTCGTCCGATGCAATCGCAATGGGAGAGGCGAGCACCTGGTATGTTGGCGCCACTGAGCGTAACGACCCGCAGTTTTTCCTGATCGGCCCGCCACCGGAGCATGACTGCATTCTTGCCATCTCACGTTTGGGTCGTCTTTACGTCATCGAAGATGGCGCGGGTCATGTCGTGTTCGAGAGCAACAATCCAACGCTTTTGGCCGAGCAGGCTGTCGCGGCGCTGCGCCGCCGCAAGATGGCTATCGTCGCGCGGGTAGCGGTCGCCTGGGGCGCGGTGCGCGAGTTCTGCGAGGAGAAGACGGAAGCCCTGGGAGAGCATATCGAGCTTATGGCCCATTTTGCCCCGCAGCTTGCACCGCTGGTCTGACCCTTTGCCCCATGTCTGGTGGGCAAATGCCATGATTACTCTGTTCTGCCCCGCGCGGCAGCACCTATCGTAAAATAGCGGTGGCTCCCCATCGTCCCGGTACCATCACGGTCGAGCGCTTGCTGGCTAGTCTGTGCTCGCGATAAACTGGCTCGGCAAGACAAGCGTTGGGAGGAGTTTCATGGAGCCGTTTCAAAAATTCTGCGTCGCAATTGGTGCTGTCGCACTAGGCTGCTCCGCTGTGC
>JBKPLN010000330.1:0-6585 GCA_046731635.1 Pseudomonadota bacterium
GGCTTGGTGGTTGCGGGTTCGACGGCTGCTTCCACGGACACCACAGTCATCAAACCACTCGCGAAAGGCAAGGCGGGCCTATCAGTTCGTCTTCGCCGTGACGTATTGGTCGTCGATCAGATCGTCGAGCGTCTTTTTCACATCGACACCGGCCGGGACAACGCCGGCCTGTTGCAGCGCCAGCCCGGCGGCAAGAATGGACTCGCGCTGCGGCGCTCCGATCTTGCTGTGCGTGAGCTCGGTGCGTTCCTTGAGCTGCTTGTCGACGACCTCGCCGGGCAACTTGGACACCGCGATGAACCCGGCCTTCAGCTCGTCATAGTGGCCCAAGGAATATTTTCGCGCCTCTTCATAAACGGCGAGCACGCGTTTCACCAGATCGGGATGTTGCCGGGCAAATTCCTCACGAACGTTGAGTATGCCCCAGGTGTTGGCGGCGGCATTCCGATAGAAGAGTCTGGCGCCGTCATCGACGTCGGCTTGTGCCATCATTGGATCGAGTCCGGCCCAGGCATCGACGTCGCCGCGGATCAGCGCGGTCTTGCCGTCGGGGTGCTGCAGCAGCACCGGCTGGATGTCCTTTTCGCTCAAGCCGGCGCTGAGCAGCGCGCGCACGAGAAAAATGTGGGGGTCGGTGCCACGCGTCACGGCCACACGCTTGCCCTTGAGGTCCGCGATACTCGCGATCGAGGTATCCTTGCGCGTAACCAGCGCGGTCCATTCTGGCCGCGAATAGACATAGATCGACTTGATCGGGTTGCCGTTGATCCTTGCCACCAGGGCGGCCGAGCCAGCGGTCGAACCGAAATCGATCGAGCCTGCGTTGAGGAATTCAAGAGCCTTGTTGGATCCGAGCGTCTGCACCCACCGGATCTTGATGTTGTCCTTCTCGAATTCCTTTTCCAGCCAGCCCTTGTTCTTGAGCAGGATGGAGACCGGATTGTATGTCGCCCAATCGATATTGATTGTGTCCGGCTTGTCGGCAGCGAAAACCGCCGTGGTCGGCAGCACGCCGACCACCAGAACGGAGGCAAAGAACGAACGACGGGACAGATGACGCATGGCAAAACTCCTCGCATTTGTCGGCACCCGCGCTTGCCGGCGCCGGCGCCTTGGTGAACGGAAGGCGGATCAATTGATCCGCCATCAGCTGGCGAGGGGATTTGCCCCGCGCTTTAGCTGGATTTGTTAAGCGCCCGCAAGCTGCTTGCTCAAATCGGCGCTAGAAATATTCTATAGACACTGGCTATCAAAAGGAGAATATTATCTAATTCTCGTCGCAGGTAGTATTTATTTCCAAACCTTTCCGTGAGCTTGTACGCAATTATCTTTGCTCGCAACGATGACTTCAAGGTCGGTCTCCGCTATCTCCGACGCTGCAAATGGCTTCACTTGCCCTCGATGACACGCGCGCTCTCGAACGTCCCCCACGGGGTTCGAACGAGTTGATCGACACGCGCGCCCTGACTGCCCGGCTTGAAAAGGTTGTAAAGGGACACACCGGCACCGAGCGTGACCTGCGCTCAATGGTGGCGCAACAGCTGAAGATCGCACTCGCCGATGGCCGCGCCAAAGCCGAACAGTTGCTGCTGAAAGACCGTCACGGCCGGCGCTGTGCCGAGCGGCTTTGCCGGATGGAAGACGAAATCATCCGCATCGTGTTTGACTTCGCGCGTGAGCTGTACCCCTCGCAAAATCCGTCAGAGGGCGAGCGCATGGCGATCATTGCAACCGGCGGCTATGGCCGCGGCTTGCAGGCGCCGGGCTCCGACATCGATCTGCTGTTCCTGCTGCCCTACAAGCAAACGGCCTGGGGCGAGTCGATCGCCGAAGCGATTCTCTATTGTCTGTGGGATACGGGACTGAAGGTCGGGCATGCCACCCGTTCGGTTGACGAATGCATCCGCCAGGCCAAGGCGGACATGACGATTCGCACCGCCATTCTTGAATCGCGCTTTCTTTTCGGCGACCGCAAGCTCTTCGATGAGCTGGTGACACGATTCGACAACGAGGTTGTGCGCAACACCGCCGCGGACTTCGTGGCGGCCAAACTCGCAGAACGCGAGGATCGCGTCCGCCGCTCCGGACAATCGCGCTACCTGGTCGAACCGAACGTGAAGGATGGCAAGGGTGGACTACGCGACCTCCATACACTGTTCTGGATCGCCAAATACGTTTACCGCGTCCGCGAACCCGACGAATTGATCAAGCGCGGGGTGTTCGACAAGCACGAGTATCAGCTGTTCCGCCGCTGCGAGGACTTCCTTTGGTCGGTTCGCTGCCACATGCATTTTCTCATGGGCCGCGCCGAGGAACGCCTGTCGTTCGATATCCAGCGCGAGATCGCCGTGCGTCTCGGCTATACCGAGCATCCAGGCTTGCAGGATGTCGAGCGCTTCATGAAGCAGTATTTCCTCACCGCCAAGGACGTTGGGGATTTGACCGCCATCCTCTGCGCGGAGCTGGAAGACAGCCATGCCAAGAGCGTGCCTGTGCTAAGCCGGCTGATGGCGCGATTGCGCCCGGTGAAGCGGCGCCCGCTTCTGGAAAGCGACGAATTCATCGTCGACAAGAATCGCATTCGGCTTGCGCAACCGGGTGTATTGAAGCGCGATCCTGTCAATCTGATCCGTATTTTCCATCTGGCGCAGAAGCACAACCTTGCGTTCCATCCGGACGCGATGCGCGTCATCACGCGCTCCCTGAGCCTTGTCGACGCCAAATTGCGTGACGACAAGGAAGCCAACGAATTGTTCCTTGACATCCTCACCTCGAAGAACGACCCGGAAACCGTCTTGCGTCGGATGAACGAAGCCGGCGTTCTCGGCCGTTTCGTGCCGGCGTTCGGCAAGATCGTCGCGATGATGCAATTCAATATGTATCACCACTACACCGTGGACGAGCATCTGGTGCGATGCATCGGCGTGCTGGCCGAAATCGAAAGTGGCGCCAGCAACGATACGCCACTCTCCAACGAGTTGATCCACAAGATTTTGCCGGAGCACCGCCGCTTGCTGTACGTCGCGCTGTTCCTGCATGACATCGCGAAAGGACGTCCGGAGGATCATTCGATTGCCGGGGCCCGCGTTGCAAGGCGATTGTGCCCGCGACTGGGATTTTCGACCGCCGAAACCGAAACTGTCGGGTGGCTGATCGAAAATCACCTCGTCATGTCGAGCGTCGCGCAGTCGCGCGATCTTTCCGACCGCAGGACGATCGAGAATTTTGCCGCAATCGTGCAGTCGGCCGAGCGGCTGAAGCTGCTGACAATCCTGACCACCGCGGATATCCGCGCCGTCGGTCCCGGCGTGTGGAACGGCTGGAAGGCGCAACTCATCCGCACGCTCTACTACGAAACTGAGCCTGTGCTCACGGGTGGATTCTCGGAAGTCAACCGTGCCCAGCGCGTGGCGATCGCCCAGAACGAATTCCGCGAGGCTATGAAAGACTGGCCGCCCGAACGCCTGGAGGCCTATATCGCCAAGCTCTATCCGGCCTACTGGCTCAAGGTCGATCTGCCGCACAAGATTGAGCACGCCAATTTCGTGCGTGCCGCCGAGGATGCCGACAAGCGGCTTGCGACCTCAATCGCGTTCGATACGGAACGCGCGGTCACCGAACTTACGCTGCTCGCACCCGACCATCCATGGCTGCTCTCCATCATCGCCGGCGCCTGCGCCATGACCGGAGCCAACATTGTCGATGCGCAGATTTACACCACCACGGATGGCCGTGCGCTCGATACCATTTCGCTGTCGCGCGAATTCGACCGCGATGAAGATGAGGAGAGGCGCGCCAATCGGATCGCTGACTCGATTGAAAAGGCCCTGCGCGGCGAACTGAGACTGCCCGACGTGGTAGCAAAACGAATGCCGCCAAAGGGCCGCATTCGTGCTTTCGCGGTAGAACCCACGGTTACAATCAACAATCAATGGTCGCATCGCTACACAATGGTCGAGGTCACCGGGCTCGACCGCACCGGACTTCTGTATGAGCTGACTGCGACGCTCTCGAAGCTCAATCTCAACATTGCTTCCGCCCACGTCGCCACGTTCGGCGAGCGGGTGGTGGACGTGTTCTACGTTACCGATCTGATGGGCGCTCAGGTTACCTCGCCGACGCGCCAGGCGGCGATCAAGCGCGCGTTGATCGCGCTGTTTGCAACCGGCGAGGAAAGCAAGTCCGCAAAAGCGGCTGCCAGCTAACCGTCATGGCCTGGCCTGCAGGCCGAAGCCTTTGCGCACGTGTCGCAAGTGCTGGGATTTCCATGCTTTGAGCATGCGTTCGACCCAATGCCCGGATAAATTTGACTTACGAGCCGGGCTTAATATTCTGAATTTATGGGGATCTTGCGGGGCTATCGCGGATTGATCGCGTGGGTGGTGAGCGTTGCTCTGGTGGGCAACCTGGCCGCGCTCATGTTGTGCTGCGTGCCCAAGACCGCTGCATCCGACTATCCGGTCGATCTGCTCGGTCCCCTCGTGATCTGCACGGATCACGGTTTCAAGACGACGTCCGCGCAAGACAACCTTGCGCCGGAATCCTCTGCGAAGGTTTGCCCGCTTTATAGCACGCCCTCACTAGCGCCCGTCGTGGCCACCCTGGACACGACGTTAGAGCGGATCGCACTGCCAGCACGCCAACGGCCCGCCTTCGACTTCATCCTGACGAAGGCCGATGAGCTGCGTCGGCTTGGACTCGAAAGCCGCGCGCCTCCTCTTTCTGCCTGACGAATCGTCGGCTTCCCGATTCACGTTCCCCATCGGTCGTGGGCACGTGCAGGCACGAAAGCTATGGAGAGCATTATGATTTTGAAGGTCGCGCTATCTGCGTCCATCGTGACGCTTTTGCTTGTCAGACCGGTTGCTGCGCATCATCCGGGCGGTGCCGGCAATACCAGCGGCGCCGGACCTATCGTCACCATTCCCGCTACGACGCTTGAGCAGGGACATTTTGCGGTGGCGACCTGGTACGAGTTCTCGCGACTTGGTGGACTGGACGATGCGCAGTTGATCCAGGCCGCCGGTCACCATATTCACGCCCACAGCATCGGAACCATTCAGAGTGCCAGTAGCGCGTTGGCATATGGGGTGACCGACGATTTTATGCTTGCGCTGCGCTTGCCTTATGTCCTCCGCACAAACATTCGCGAAGGCCATCATGAGCATGTTGGCGGCGTCGCCCTCAATACCGTGGACGCACGCGGCGACGCGCAAGCGGTTGGCGATGCGGTCCTGTTGGCACAGGGACGATTTCTCAACAACGTTATGACCGGCACGCAGGCCGCTGTCCTGATCGGCGTCAAGGCGCCGACCGGTGTCACCAGCAGGCACGACGCGCAAGGCCTGCTATTCGAGGCCGAATTCCAGCCCGGTTCGGGGTCGTGGGACGGCCTGTTCGGATTGGCCATGACCCAACGCTTTGGCGCCTGGTCGCTTGACGGCAATGTGCTTTATCAGCTGACCAGCACCGGTACGCAGGACACCAATCTCGGCAGCCGCTTCCTGTTCAATGCCGCCGTGTCCTACCGCGTGGTTGGGGCGACGGGCGACCCGCGTGCCGCGTTCGCCCATGCCGGTCACGAACACAAGCGCAGCGCCAAGCACGACCACAAGAAAGGAACCGCCCACACGCACGTGGAAGCGCCAAGCTGGGCGGTCGATCTGGTACTTGAGCTCAACGGTGAGCAGCACGAGATGCAAACGATCGCAGGCGTGCAGGACATCAATTCCGGCGGCACGACCGTTCTGCTCTCCCCCGGGATACGGGTGTCGTACGGCTCGGTTTCGGGTTTTGTCTCAGTCGGGCTTCCAGTGGTGAGCCAGGTGAACGGCCTGCAATCGAAGACCGAATACCGCGTCATATCGGGCTTGTCTGCGTCGTTATGAGTGTTCGGGGAGACGTGTAGATTAACGGCCCCTTAAATCGACCCGCGTAGCGTCGGTCCGGGCCGGCACCTTTGCACGTGCCGGCGCGGATGGGTTCGCGTTATGGCGTCGAAAAGGGGACAAGGGCGCGCACGCCGGGAGCCGGTGTTCGACAAAGCTTCCGATTTGCACGTCTCCGCCGAGGACCGTTCTGCTCCGGCGGACGACAAGTCACGAGCCAAATCTGGTTGGCGCCGCCCGCGCAGGAGAAGAGGCAGGGTCGGCAAGCGTAACCTCATCGGCAGGATCGCGTATTGGAGCCTGGTCGCCGGCCTGTGGCTTGCCATTGGCGCCGCCGGCTTTGTTGCGTGGGTCGGCGCGCACCTGCCGCCGATCCAGTCGCTCGAAATCCCGAAGCGCGCGCCTTCCATCCAGATCGTCGATTTTCAGGGCCGCGCGCTGGCGCGCCGCGGAGATCTCGCCGGCGCTCCATTGCCGCTGAAGGAAATGCCGGCCTACGTGGCGAAGGCTTTCATCGCCATCGAGGATCGCCGCTTCTACGATCACCACGGCGTCGATCCGTTCGGCATCGGACGCGCTTTCGTTGCCAACGTCACGCACCGCACTGTTGCGCAGGGCGGCTCGACCATTACGCAGCAACTGGCAAAAAACCTTTTTCTCACGCAGGAGCGGACGATCAATCGCAAGCTGCAGGAAG
>JBKPLN010000331.1:0-2499 GCA_046731635.1 Pseudomonadota bacterium
CCTCAATGCTGGTCCCGAAGCGGCGAGTCTGCACGACGCCGGAATGCAGATAAAGATTGTGCGGCATCACCGTCGCCCCAAGGATGCCAAGCGCGAGATAGAGCATCTCGGGATTGGTGACGATTTGGGTCGTGGGCGCAAAGCCGCGGATCACGGCTCCCCAATCCGGGTCCGCCATCGCAATCTGTATTGCGAAACAGGCCGCGATGATGCCGAGCAGCGTAACCACGAAAATTTCCACGTAGCGAAAACCGAGATTTTGCATCCACAGCACGACGAAGACGTCGAGCGCCGTGAGCACGACGCCAATCTCGAGAGGAATGCCGAAAAGCAGATTGAGGCCGATCGCTGTCCCGATGACCTCGGCAAGGTCGGTGGCGCAGATCGCCACTTCCGCCAGCACCCAGAGCGGCCATGACACGGGGCGCGGGAAAGCGTCACGGCAGGCTTGCGCAAGATCGCGTCCCGTGGCGATGCCCAGCCGCGCGCAAAGCGCCTGCAGGAGAATGGCCATCAGGTTGGAAAGCAGCGCGACGGTTAGAAGCGCGTACCCGAACTTTGAGCCACCGGCGAGCGAGGTGGCCCAATTGCCTGGATCCATGTATCCGACCGCGACCAGATAGCCGGGGCCGAGAAAGGCCACGAGCTTCTTGCCGAGCGATCCGGTCGGCCGCGTCGCGATGGAGCCGAACACCTCGGCAAGTGGCGGCCGGGTGCGCTCACGCCGCCAGCCGGCTGGCTCCGCAATCGCAGTCGGCTCTATGCGCGCATCCATTCGATCGTTCTAAAAAAAAGCATTGTTGATTCAGAGCTAATATAACCAGTTGCAAATCGTTTGCAATTGCATTTGCTGCCGGAACATTTGGAATCCCTTCGAGTTATCAGTGGCTTCCGCCTCGCAATCCAAAGGACGGTTGGCAGATCGCGGTGGCTTGATCGTCCCAGCGCGGCGCAAGCAGCTGTCCCGAGCTGGCCTGCGGCATGCGGCCGGCCTTGCCCGGAGCCTCGCTGCCGTCATGAAGGTTGTCAGCCACTGGGTTTGGCCCTGCGCCTCTTTGCTCGAGAAGTCGGAGCGGTCGCTGTTGTTCGTGGCGAGTTGATAAACAGTCTTCGCACGCTGACACGTGCGCATCATGTCTCGGCTATTCCTCGTCCCTCTCCTCATCCTTCCCGCCGTTCTTGCCATTGCCATTGCTCGGCAGGCTGCGGAATTTATTGTTCTTGGGAAATCCCTTCGGCGCGATGCGGCCGGCATCCGCGCGATTGCCGCGCCAATCCTTCAATTCCTTCATCGGCAACGCAAAGCTTCGGCCGGCGGTATCGATCCACGAAAGACCATCAGCGTCCTTGAAGGTCGTGACGTCCGAAAGGCCTTTCTCTTTGTAGCGCTGCAGGCGTACGCCGCGGCCGCGGCCCATTTCCGGTACCTGATTGAGCGGGAAAATCACCATCTTCCGATTTGCGCCGATCGCGGCGGCCAGCTCTCCATCCACCGTCGTCAGCGCTGCCGCCTTGTCGGGCACCTTGAGATTGAGCACCTGCTTGCCCTTGCGCGTCGTGCCGAGACATTCATCTTCCGCCACGACAAAGCCATTGCCTGCGTAGCTCGCAACCAGGAATTTGCGGCCGCCCTGGTAAGCCAGCGCTGCGACCACGTCGGCATCTTCGAGGTCAATGAACAGGCGCACCGGCTCGCCGTGCCCTCGCCCACCGGGAAGTTTCGATGCCTCGATCGTGTAGAAACGGCCGTTGCTGCCGAAAATCATGACCTTGGCCGTCGTCTCGGTCGGGAAGGCAAATTTCAGCGCGTCATCGGTCTTGAACGTGACACCGGACATATCGGTCACGTGACCGCGCAGCGCGCGGATCCAGCCTTTTTCTGAAACGACGACGGTGATGGGCTCGCGCACGACCATCGCTTCTTCGATCGCAGCTTCGTCGTGGGCGGGCGCAATGCCGAAGGTCGTCCGGCGCTTGCCGATGTCGGTCTTGGGGCCGAACTTTTCCTTAAGTTCCTTGATCTGGCCCGAGATCGTTTTCCATTGCTGCGCAGGCGAACCAAGCAACGCCTTGAGTTTTGTACGTTCCTCGCGCAGTGCCTTGTCCTCGGCACGGATTTCCATCTCCTCGAGCCTGCGCAGGTTGCGAAGCCGCATGTTGAGAATGGCATCGGCCTGCACGTCGCTGAGCTTGAAGGTCCTCATCAGGACGGGCTTTGGCTCATCCTCCTTGCGGATGATTTTGATCACCTTGTCGAGATTGAGATAGGCGACAAGATAGCCGCCAAGCACTTCCAGCCGATGCTCGATCTGCGCCAGGCGGTACCTTGAACGGCGCAGCAACACCTCGCGCCGATGATCGAGCCATTCGCGCAAGGCTTCGGCAAGACCAAGTACCTGCGGGATGCGGCCCTTTACCAGCACATTCATGTTGAGCGGAATGCGGCTCTCGAGCTCGGTGAGCTTGAAAAGCGATTCCATCATCAGCTCGGCATCGACC
>JBKPLN010000332.1:0-3741 GCA_046731635.1 Pseudomonadota bacterium
GCCTGTGCCAGGGCCTGCGCCGTCTTGGCGCGCCAGCTTGCCGACGTAAGCTGCCGAAGGTCGTCTTTGGTCGACATGTACCCAAGCTCGACCAGCACCGACGGCACATCGGGTGCCAAAAGCACCTTGAAGCCTGCCGATTTGAGCGGGTGTTTGTGCAGCCGCGCCGCCGTCTTGAGCTCGTCGACTACCGTACGGGCAAATTGCATCGAGAACGTCTTTGTTTCCCGTTGCGCGAGATCGACCAGAATGTTGGCAACGTCGTCAGGCTCGGAGGTGAGGTCCACGCCGGCAATGACGTCGGCCTTGTTTTCCGTTTCGGCGAGCCTAGCCGCCTCGGCATCCGACGCGTTCTCGGAGAGCGTGTAGATGGTTGCGCCCTCGGCCTGGCCTTCACGACGCGGCAAGGCGTCGGCGTGCAACGAAATAAAAAGCCCAGCGCTGCGCGATCGCGCAAACCGCACCCGTTCTCCGAGCGGAATGAAAACGTCATCCGAACGAGTCATCGCGACGCGAAACTTGCCGCTACTTTCCAGTTTCTCGCGCAATGTCTGTGCGAAGGCGAGCACGACATCTTTTTCGAGTTCTCCGCCCGATCCCCTTGTGCCGGCGTCGATGCCGCCATGGCCGGGATCGAGCACGACGAGCGGACGCTCATCTCCGTCGGGTTTCGGCGGCGGCTCACTTGGCTTGACCGATGCGCTCTGGGCGGCGGGACGGTTTCCCAGCGAGCGCATGAAGCTCGCGCGGTCCGTCGCAACAAGATCGAGGACCAGCCGCGCCGGCTGGCCTTCTGTTGCATCGAGCACGAAGGCTTTGTCGAGACGCACCGGTCCCTTGGCATCGAGCACGATGCGCGAGCCGCCTTGCATGATCAGGCCAAAACGAAATGCCTTAACCAGACCGCGGCCTTGCTCGCCGGCTTTGGCAGGAAACTTGAACGTCGTCTGGGGCAGATCGACCACCACCCGGTAAGGATCCGCGAGCGTGAAGACTGCGAGGTCGACCTTTCGATTCAAGTCGACCACGAAGCGGGCCTGCTTGTCGTCTCCGCCAATGCGTACATCGGTGGCCACCACGGGCGACTCACCCTGCGCCGCGATCGCGCGCGAGACCGCGGCGGTCTCGGCGGCAACGAGACCTGCCTGACAGAGCGCCACGCCGATGAGCGCGTTCAGTATTGCAATCGCGCGGGGTGTCACGAATCCCGACCCTTTTGAGAGCCTTTTTAACCCATTAGGGCCCGTTTCGGTTAACGGAACTTGATTACAGGCCTTGTCCGTATGCGGGTGTGGCTCTACTGCAAAGGCTCCCTTGCCAGCAATGGCCGAGGGCCGTATGTAGGGTGCGCTGATGGTTAGAGTTCCGGTTGTGCCGCGTTCGGGCCCCGGCCGCTCAGGCCCTGTGCCGCTCCCCCCGAGGAGGTGTGCGGACGGCCAAGCGAAACGAGCCGAAACCCTTGTGAAGGACACCCGGATCAGCGCGCGGCCGCAGGGGCCGTTCGCGACCTAGCCGTAAGCGACGAGAAACCTCGGTTCGCGCCTGAGAGGCGCGACCGCAGTGCTACGGGTCGCAAGTTTCATGCTGCCACGGATGCAGCAAAGGTATTTGGAAGTGGAACGCCCACGTGCCGCCATGATGGCGGGTCGTGCCGGCGTGAGCTTCTGCAACGCGCCCCTTCCCTTCAACAACAATCGTGCCGGCTTTCCGCTGTATCGCCTTGCGCTGTCGTTATTGCGCGAGCGCGCGGGGGGCGCCGGCTCAGTGAGATTTTCAAATGGCCGACAAAATGCTGATCGACGCGACACATCCGGAGGAGACCCGGGTCGTCGTGCTACGCGGCAACCGCGTCGAAGAATTCGATTTCGAGAGCGCCAACCGCAAGCAACTCCGCGGTAACATCTACCTTGCCAAAGTCACGCGCGTTGAGCCGTCACTGCAGGCGGCTTTCGTAGACTATGGCGGCAATCGCCACGGCTTTCTGGCGTTTTCCGAAATCCATCCGGACTATTACCAGATCCCCGTCGCCGATCGACAAGCGCTGATTGCGCAGGAAGAGCACGATCATCGCGCAACCGACGGAGATGGTGAGAATAGCGCCGGACCAAACCACCACCGGGTCCACCGCACCGCCGCGCGGCGTCAAGATTCCGATGTCGTGCAAAGCGAGCCCCTCGCTGCTGAGGATTTCTCGGCTGATCCAGCGGAAGCGCAACCACCGGAATTCGACGCCGGCGAGCCGCCGCCCGAACATGACAGCGAACGCGCCGCACAACCGGAAGAGTCCCCACCGCCCCGGCCTGAGTTCGTTGCCGATGAACCGGCGCCCGTAGCTGCTGAAATCGTCGCGGGCGAAGAGATCGCTGCGCCCGAGACTGACGCCGTGCTTTTCGAGACCGTGGCCGAAGGCGAGCAGCCCTCCGCCGCTGCCGAGGGCGCGCTGACGACCGGATTCGCGCCGGCAGATGCCGCAAACGGCAACAGCGAGTACCAGGCAGAAGAAGCCGTCGAATCTGTCGGCGGCGCGGATGCGCTTGAGGAAGTTCAGGAGCGACTTCCGCGCTTCCGCCGCCAGTACAAGATCCAGGAAGTCATCAAGCGCCGGCAAGTGCTGCTGGTTCAGGTCGTCAAGGAAGAGCGGGGCACCAAGGGTGCCGCGTTGACAACCTATCTGTCGCTCGCTGGACGTTATTCGGTCCTGATGCCGAACACCGCCAGGGGCGGCGGGATCTCGCGCAAGATCACGTCTTCCGAAGACCGGGCACGCCTGAAGGAAATCGCCCAGGAACTTCAAGTGCCGGAAGGCATGGGCGTGATCTTGCGGACGGCGGGCGCCAGCCGGACCAAGACCGAAGTCAAACGTGATTTCGAATATCTGCTGCGGCTCTGGGAAACGGTGCGCGATCTGACCCTCAGATCGACCGCCCCCAAGCTCGTTTATGAGGAAGGCTCGCTGACCAAGCGATCTATCCGCGACCTGTATGGCAAGGATATCGAGGAAATCATCGTCTCGGGCGAGGAAGGCTTCAGAGAAGCGCGCGACTTCATGCGCATGCTGATGCCAAGCCACGTCAAGAACGTGAAACAGTACAAGGACACGCAACCACTGTTCACGCGGTATGGCATCGAGAGCCAGCTCGATGCGATGTTTTCGCCCGTGGTGCAGCTTCGATCGGGCGGCTACATCGTCATTAATCAGGCGGAAGCGCTGGTCGCAATAGACGTCAACTCCGGCCGTGCCACGCGCGAGCATCACATCGAGGATACCGCGCTCAAGACCAATTGCGAGGCGGCCGAGGAAATCGCCCGACAATTGCGCCTGCGCGACCTTGCCGGTCTTATCGTCATCGACTTCATCGACATGGATGAAGGCCGCAACAACCGCACGGTGGAGCGGCGATTAAAAGAGGCGCTCAAGCACGATCGTGCCCGCATCCAGGTTGGCCGCATCTCGCATTTCGGCCTGCTGGAAATGTCTCGCCAGCGCATCCGCACCTCCGTCCTCGAGAGCTCGACCGAAAAATGTCCGGTGTGCGGTGGAAGCGGTCACGTGCGCTCAGTGTCCTCAGTCGCGTTGCAGCTGTTGCGCGCTGTTGAGGAAATGCTGATCAAGGGCGCGACCCACAATCTGATCGTGCGCACGCGCGCGGAAGTGGCGCTCTATGCGCTCAATCACAAGCGCGCGCATCTGCGCGACTTGGAGGAACGTTTCCGCATCTGTCTCTTATACACATCTCCGAG
>JBKPLN010000333.1:0-4235 GCA_046731635.1 Pseudomonadota bacterium
GAGCACAGCCCCGCGGACGTTCTGCTGACAGTTGATATTGGGCGGCTCGAAGAAGCTGTGAAGGCCGGCATCAGCCAGCCGATTGCTTCCGCCACGCTGGACAAAGTGGTGGCGCCGCAATATCGCGATCCGGAAGGTCACTGGTATGCGATCTCAATGCGCGCCCGAGTGATCTATGCTTCAAACGAGAGGGTGAAACAGACCGCCATCACCTATGACGAACTCGCTGATCCCAAATGGCGGGGCAAGATCTGTATCCGCTCCGGCCAGCACATCTACAACAATGCGCTGATCGCCGCTTATATCGCGAAACACGGCGAAGCCAAGGCCGAGCAGTGGCTGCGCGGTCTCAAGGCCAATCTGGCCCAAAAGCCCTCGGGCGGCGACCGGGAAACGGCGCGCGACGTTGCGGCCGGTAAATGCGATCTCGGTATTGGAAATACCTATTATTGGGCGCTGATGTCCGAGAGCCCGGCGCAAAAACCCTGGGCGGATGCTACCCGAGTCGTGCTGCCGACCTTCGAGGGAGGCGGTACGCATGTCAATGTTTCCGGTGTGGTGCTCGCCAAATATGCGCCGAACAAAGCCAACGCCATGAAGCTGATCGAATGGCTGGTCGGCGATACAGCCCAGCATATATACGCGGATAGCGTGTTCGAATATCCGCTGCGAAGCGGCGTTGCCGTGAATCCGATTATTGCGGGTTACGGCACGCTGAAACCCGACGCTTTACCACTATCGAAGATCGCCGAATTCAAGAAGGCGGCCGCCACCCTGGTCGACAAGGTTGGTTTCGACAATTAGACCGTCCAGATAGCCTGGTCCCGTTGTTGCATTGTCGCCGCCGGTCAAAGTACTGGCCTACGTAATCGCGCTCGCGGTCGCCGCGCTGGTGGCGTTTCCGCTCGCGGGTTTGGTGCGTCTCGCGGCACTCGGCGATGCCGAGCTGTGGCCGCATCTCGCAGCGCACGTCCTTCCAGTCGCATTGACGGAGACGTTGCTGCTCCTGCTCGGCGTCACCGCAATAATCGCCGTCGCCGGGGTCGGCACGGCTTGGCTGGTGACAACCTTTCAGTTTCCCGGTCGAGATACGTTGCTGTGGGTGCTGCCGCTGCCGCTCGCAATTCCCACCTATATCGCGGCATACATCTATGTGGACATTTTAGACAGCGCCGGACCGCTGCAAACAGCGTTGCGAAGTCTGTTCGGGTGGCGTGTCGGGACCGACTACTGGTTTCCGTCGATCCGCTCGCTCGGCGGGGCGATCTTTGTGATCGGCTTCGTCCTGTATCCGTATGTCTATATCGCCGCGCGCGCAATGTTCCAGACGCAATGCACTGCTTTTATCGAAGCGGCGCGTATGGTCGGAGCCAAACCCTGGCGCTTGTTGCGCGACATCGCGGTGCCCCTTGCGCGCCCGGCGCTGGCAGTCGGCGTTGCGCTCGCGCTCCTGGAGACGCTGAACGATATTGGCGCCAGCGAATATCTTGGCGTGCAGACGCTTACCCTGTCAGTCTTCACAACCTGGCTGAATCGCGGCAGCCTCGGCGGCGCCGCCCAGATTGCGCTCACAATGCTTGCAATGGTCGCGATGCTGGTCGCGCTCGAGCGTTACGGCCGAAGGCGGCAGAGCTACCGTTCGGAGATGCAAGACCCGGGCGTTGGCACCCGCATCGTGCTCCACGGCAGGGCGGCGTGGTTGGCTACATTCGCCTGCGTTACACCGGTGGCCCTGGGCTTCTTTATTCCGGCGGGATTTTTATTGCGCGAGGCAATCCTGCGCGGATTGCTAACCGCACTCGATCCGGCACTGCTGCGCCACGCTGCGACCACCATCGTGTTGGCCGCCTGCGCCACCAGCACCATTCTTGTGCTCGGGGTCGCTGCTGCTGTGACGCTGCGTTTGGTGCGCCGACCGATGATTACGATTTGCGTGGCAGTCGCGGCCCTTGGCTACGCTGTCCCGGGAACGGTGCTGGCGTTGGGTCTGTTGTCGCCATTGGTCGGCATTGACGAGGCAATCAACTGGGTGAGCACACATCTGGTCGGTTTGACCGTCGGCCTGTTGCTCACCGGATCCAGCGCGGGATTGGTCGTTGCATATGCCGCGCGATTCATCTCGATAGCGATCGGCCTCGCACAAGCCGGACTGGCGCGTGTGGCAATCGAGCTTGAAGAGGTCGCGCAGCTTTGCGGCGCCGGGCCATTGACAGTGGTGCGCAGCGTGCAGCTGCCCTTAATTCGGCCGGCAGTGTGGGGTGCGGCGCTGCTGGTGTTCGTCGATTGCCTGAAGGAATTGCCGATAACGCTGTTGCTGCGGCCACTCAACGTCGAAACCCTATCGACCTATATCTATCAGTTCGCGACGCGAGGCAGTTTCGAGGAAGGCGCGCTTGCGGCCCTGCTGATCGTCGGCGTCGGCATCCTGCCGGTAATCTGGATCGTTCGGCTGACAGAAACGGCACCTGCCGGAATGCCGCCAACGACTTACGCCTAGCCGGCAGAGGGCCCTCCACCGATTGATACCGCTATAGCCGCAGATCTTGTCTCGTCCGATCAGCACACAACCGGCACAACGGCGCACGGGGCGCTGGAGATCGGACAATCGATGCCACAGATATCGGGCACGAGACACATAAAGCGCCAGACATCGTAAAATGAATAGCCGTCTCAATTGACAGAAGGCGGAACCCGACTAGCTCGCCGATGTTATCTGTTCCATGCGGGCAACACTCTTCCACAACCCCTCGGCCGGACATAAGGCCGATAAGGACGATATTTTAGCCGCGATGAAGCTAGCCGACTTCGACGTGCGGTACGTATCGGTAAAACAAGATGATATTGAGGAAGCACTGCAAAAAAAGACCGACTTGATAGTCATTGCCGGCGGCGACGGCACCATAACCGAAGTAACAACCAAGCTGCCCGATCGATCAATCCCCGTGGCTGTATTGCCGCTCGGCACTGCGAACAACATCGCGCGGTCACTCGGAGTTGCCGGCACACCACAGGAATTAGTCGAAACATGGAAACTCAAAAAGACCCGACCACTGGATGTTGGGATGGTCAAAGCATCCTGGGGCACTTCGCGTTTTATCGAGGGATTTGGCGTCGGATTGTTTGCGGAATTTCTCAAAGCAGCGGACAAGCGCGAAAAAGGCAAGGGCGCCGACAATCTGCGCAAGGGACGCGCCCTGTTGGAGAAATGGGTTAAAACCGCAAAACCGATCGACATCTCGATTACGATCGACGGCAAATCCCTCAACGGCGAGTTTCTCGGCGTTGAGGTGATGAATGTGCCCTTTACCGGGCCAGCGCTGCCGTTAGCCGCCAAGGCCAACATCGCGGACGGACGGCTGGACATCGTCTGTTTTGATGCTGACCGCCGCCGCGAGCTGAAAGAATGGCTGGCGTCGCCGCTTGATGAGGCGGCTCCCGTCACAACGCGGCAAGGCAAAACCATCGAGCTGACGTGGACTGATACGGCTAACCGTCTCGATGATGAGTCGCACGGCAATCGGGATACTAAGCAGGCCGCTGAGGTTGCCTGTGAGAAAGATCAGGTACAGATGGTCATTCCCGTGAAGCACCCCGCGCAAAAGGCGAATGAAGAGTGATCCGGCAATAATGTATGCGGTCGAAACAATAAAAAGCGGGCTCGGGCATCTGACAGCGATCGGACGGTCGCTGGGAAACTCAGCCACCGTGAAAGCCGCGAAGTTTCCACCTTTGTAGCAACTGTTCGGCCTCTGTTAGCGTGAGGCCTTTTTCGCACACTGGCTTCGACACGTCGGTCGCGCGTTTCAATGTGAAGCGTTGTCCGGTTTTTCGACGACGAAGAATAATTGATCGGCTAGCACGCGGAGATGAGCTTCGCGTTCGTCCGTCGTTTGCATCAAAACCTCATGGCAGATTCAAAACTCACGGGCTGCCCTTTGTTTGAAAGAATAAAGGCTGCCGGGGGCAGCCCTTGCCAAGATGCTACTGGCCTTCGGGGGAAGGGGGCGGGGCCAGCAGCGTCGAAGAAACTTGCGCCATGGGCGGATTGTTCTAGCGGCTCTGATGCCTCGGCACGCGGGATGCGCTTGAAAAAACGCATCCTGGAAAAAACGCATCCTATTGTTTTTCTTGATTAAGGCCTTAAGGGCTAGCTTTTGTCTCAATTCGGCAACATTGTTGTATAAAAGCATCAATATCGGGGAGGGCCGGAGCCTTTGGCCGGCGCGTCAGTTGGC
>JBKPLN010000334.1:0-2895 GCA_046731635.1 Pseudomonadota bacterium
CATTGCGATGTAAGGGCCATCGACGTGCACTGAGTTGAATGTGATTTTCGGTTCCGTCGCACTGCTCGGGTTGTTATTCCCAGCGGTTTGCGTTGCGACCGTTGGCTCCGCTCGAAGAGCATGCGCCGCAACTAGTCCTGCGGCGCAAACGAGCAGCAAACGGGAAACAACCATGAACGACAAAGTGGCAAATTGGGTCCGTGTATCTAGCAGAGGCCGGAAAAATTCAAGACGCGCTCAGCCTTTGCGCAATTTCTCTAGTTCGGCGATGAACGCGTCCGCCCCGCCGGGGAAGTAGCCGTCGTACTGCCAAATCTTCTGTCCGTTGCCATTGAGCACGACGATAGTGGGAAATCCTTGAACTTCGTACTGCTGCGCCAGCTCTTGATTCTGCTTTCTCAACTCGACGCTTTGCGGTTTGGCTCGCGGGAAGTCCACCTCCAAAAGCACAAGATTCTCACGCGCGTAATCCTTAAACTGAGGTTGGGACCAAATCTCCTTGGCGAACTTCCTGCACCACCCACACCAGTCCGAGCCGGTAAAATCGAGGAGGAGAAATTTGTGGGTCGCCGTCGCCTCTTGCTGCGCCTTCTTGTAATCGTTCAGCCAGCCAGACTCAGCGCGGGCGAACGACGCAGAAAGGAAAACACACGCTGCAGCGGCGAAAAGAATCGAACGATATTTTTTCACACCGCCATCTTCGACTGGATTCTGGCTGGGCGCAAGAACGCTACGACGCACCGTCGGTGCGGGGAGAATCTCGCTGCGTCCGCAGATAGCCCGGCGCAGGAACGCCGGGCTATGAACGGATTCAAAGATCTAGCGCAGATGCTTCGAGACGAGCTTGGTCATCTCGAACATACTCACCTGGCTCTTACCGTTGAATACCGGCCTGAGTGAGTCATCCGCGTTGATCATGGTCCTTTTCTTTTTATCCTGGCAACCGTGCTTCTTGATGTAGTTCCAAAGCTTCTTGGTAAGCTCGGAACGTGGTAGCGGCTGCGACCCAACGATGGCAGCAAGCTTATCGTCAGGCTGGACCGGTCTCATGAAGGCGGGATTGGGTTTGCGTTTGGAAGTTTTCTTTTTGGTTTTCGGCATAGAGGGTGATTATCGTTTCGCTCGCGCGAGGGCAACATTAATTTTAGCGAAACGAAAAAAATTTCCTAGGCGACGCGGCGAACCGCCAGCGCGGTCACGTCATCTGGCAAGCCATCGCCAGCTTCATCTGGCGCTGCCCAGTCTAATATTCCCTTGAGGAGCGCTTCGGCGCTGACCGCAGAATGATCGAGCATGTTCTCCAAAGTCTTTGGAGTGAGACGGTGTCGCGCGCCTTTTCTCGACCCAAGTAGACCATCCGTATAGAGGAGAAAAGCATCCCCGGATTCCAAGTCGATGCGGGTCTCCGTAAATTCTGGATGTTCGAGTAAACCCAATGGAGGCGCGATCGAGGCGATCGACTCAGTCGCACTATCATGGCGTACGACCAGGAGCGGCGGGTGACCTGCGCCCACCACGCTTGCGCCCCCGCTCTCGGGGTCAACCGCAACGCACATCGCCGTCATGAAAGATCGCGCACCAAAAATGCTTCGGAAATCATGATTCACGGCTTCCATGATCCTGGCTGGCGTGTTGTGTTCTACGCTGCCATGATGGAAAAGGAGTTTCGCCAGAGTCGTCAGCAGCGCAGCCGCGGCTCCGTGGCCGGTGCCATCTGCGATCCAAAATAAAATTCGGCTCCCTTCCATCGGCAGCCAACCATAGATATCACCGCCCACCTGGATCACCGGGCGATAACAGGTGGCCACTTGCCAACCGGGCAGCTTCGGAGGCTTGTGAGGAATGAGAGATTGTTGGGTCAGGCGCGCGGCGGCCAGATCGCGCTCGAGATTACGGCGCCATTCTTCGAGTTCGTCGTTTTGCCGTTCTAATTGGCGCCGCATGGAGCGCAGGCGAAGCTGGGTCTCAATTCGTGCCCGCAACACCGCCGCGTTGATCGGTTTGGTCACAAAATCATCCGCGCCAGCTTGCAAACAAAGCACTTCGCTTGCTTCGCTCCCATGCCCGGTCAACATGATCGCGGGAATTTGCGCGACTGTCGGGTCGTTATCCGAGCGAAGGCGTCTTAATACTTCAGCACCGTTTAGCCCCGGCATATCAAAATCAAGAAGAAGAAGCGAGGGCGGCCCGGCGTGAATTATTTCTAACGCTTTGGCCCCGTCTTCGACTTGGCTGCATTGGTAACCCGCCGCCGTCAGCAGTTGCGCCAAGATTTTGCGACTCACGGCGTCATCATCTACCACTAGAATCTGGATACGAGAGTTGTTCGACATCTCTTCTTTGTTGGATTCGGATGAAAAGCGTCCCGTTATTGTATTTTGGGGGCGATCTTTGCCGACCGCATTGGCCGTGAAAACGATAGCGATTTAGTGATTGGCAACGAATCGGACTGTGGATACGTTGTCAGAGCAATCCCATTTATGAAATTCTCACTCTCGCTTGCTCTGTTCACGGCTTTCTTTGTTGCATCATGCGCTGAAGAACCGCCGCAACGCTCTCATCAACGCGTCGCGACTTATGGACCAACCCAGCCCCAGCAATACCCGCCGCCGCAACAGCCGTTCAATCCAAACGGACCTGTTCAGCCTCCCGGCGCTCCGCAGACGGAGACTGCGCCTTCACCTCCCCCAACGGCTGCCCCAACCAAAGTTGCAAAGGGAGACTATCCGTACGGAATTCCCGTCCCTGGTAAACCTCATTTGGTGGAAAGTCCCTATTCACCTGGCAAATACGTTGATGTAGAAGGATTTCCTCCAGGAACGGAAGTGAAAGACCCGTACACCGATAAAATCTTTCTCGTACCATAGCGGGTTTGCTGCCGGAATGCTTTCGGGG
>JBKPLN010000335.1:0-3907 GCA_046731635.1 Pseudomonadota bacterium
CCTTGCGCATGATCACGCGGCCTTCGGCAACCGCGATGCGCTCGGTCGCACCCTTTTGGGTCACGTCGACCATTCGAGCTTCGCCGCGCTGATTGATATGGGTGAGGGGGCTGACGGGCGGCGGCGAAACAGGTTGCTCCGATCGCGAGATGACCTTCGCTGCACGTTCAGGGCGATGAGGCGCACGCCTTCTTGTACTCGGTGAGATCTTCTTGCGTCCTGCCATTGCTTTTACTTCGCCGCTGCGCGCTGTTGATTGCGCGCCAGCAGTGCCTTTGTCGCGGCTGTTACATCAGATTGACGCATCAGGCTTTCACCAATCAGGAAAGTTGAAATGCCGACGCGCTGCAGACGCGCGAGGTCGGCGGGGGTATTGAGTCCGCTTTCGGCGATGACAATCCGGTCCGGCGGTATCCGCGGCACCAGGCGTTCGCTCACGGCAAGGGATGTCTGGAAGGTCCGCAGATCGCGATTATTGATGCCGATCAGTCGTGATTTCAGCCTGAGGGCACGATCAAGTTCAATCTCATCATGAACTTCAACCAAGACGTCCATCCCGTACGCCAGGGCAGCGCGCTCAATTTCGAACGCCGCGCCGTCATTCACGGCGGCCATAATAATGAGAATGCAGTCGGCACCGAGGACGCGGGACTCAACAACCTGATAAGGCTCGTAGATGAAGTCCTTTCGCAAGACCGGCAGGGCAGTCGCGTTGCGCGCCCCTGCGAGAAACTCCGGCTTGCCTTGAAAGGAGGGCGCGTCGGTCAGCACCGAAAGGCAGGTCGCTCCGCCGGCCGCATAGGCCGTGGCAAGCCCGGGCGGATCGAATTCAGCGCGGATCAATCCCTTTGAAGGACTCGCCTTTTTGATTTCGGCGATCAACGCGTACTCGCGGTCGGCGATTCGCCGCTCGATTGCGCGCAGGAATCCGCGCGGCGGAGACGATGCTTTCGCGTCTTTTTCCAGCGAAGCGAGGGGACGCGCGCGCTTGGCTGCCGCAATCTCTTCGCGCTTGTATGCTTCGATTTTTGCCAGGATATCCGTCATGCGCGGTCCTCCCCGGCATTCGATACCGCAATCAGTCGATCCAGGCGGCCTTCAGCTTCGCCGCTTTCGATCGATTTTGCCGCCAATGCAGCACCTTGCTTCAGGTCCTTCGCCTTACCGGCCACGATCAGCGCTGCCGCGGCGTTGAGGATCGCGACATCGCGGAAAGGCCCGCGTTTGCCTTTCAAAACATCAAGCAGGGCCTCGGCGTTCTGCCCAGCGTCGCCGCCCCGCAACGCTTCAGCTTTTCCCCGCGACAAGCCGGCGTCTTCTGGCGTCACCTCGAATGTACGGATCTTGCCATTTTCAAGCGCGGCGACGCTGGTTGAACCCGCGGTGGTTATTTCATCGAGACCATCAGACCCGTGCACGACCCAGACGCTTTCGGAACCCAGGTTTTTCAGCACCTGCGCCATCGGCTCCACCCAGTGCCTTGAGAAAGTGCCGATCATCTGGCGCTTGACGCCGGCGGGATTGGAGAGTGGTCCCAGCAGATTGAAGATGGTGCGCGTGCCGAGCTCGACACGGGTAGGCCCGACGTTCTTCATCGCGGGGTGATGTGCGGGAGCGAACATGAAGCCAATGCCGGCATCCCGGATGCACGTTCCCACGTGGTTTGCATCGAGATCAATCTTGACACCAAGCGCCTGCAAGACGTCGGCGGCGCCTGATTTCGAGGAAAGTGCCCGGTTTCCGTGCTTGGCGACCGGAATGCCTGCGCCGGCAACGATGAACGCCGCGCAAGTTGAGATGTTGAACGAGCCGGAGGCGTCGCCGCCGGTGCCGACCACATCGACAGCACCAGGGGGTGCTTTAACGCCCAGCATCTTGCTGCGCATGGTGGTGACTGCGCCTGTAATCTCGTCCACGGTTTCTCCGCGCACGCGCAACGCCATCAGAAGACCGCCCATCTGCGATGGCGTGGCCTCGCCCGACATCATGCGGTCGAAAGCAGCGGCTGCTTCCTCGCGGGTCAGGGTTGCGCCGGTCGCAACCTTGGCGATAAGCGCTTTGAAGTCGTCGGCCACGAGCGGCCCCTCAAGTCGCCAAATGGAGAGTGGAAGGCGCGCGTGCAGGCGCGGCGCGCGGCCCGCGCTGCGCGTTCCACGTTGCAGCAATATCAAGAAAGTTTTTGAGCATCAGTCGGCCGTGCTCGGAGGCAATGCTTTCGGGATGAAACTGAACGCCGTGCACCGGCAGAGCGTTATGCATGATCCCCATCACAAGGCCATCGGTACTTTCCGCGTTGACTGTCAGATCACGCGGCATACTGGCCCGCTCCAGCACCAGCGAATGGTAGCGCGTTGCCTTCAGAGATCCATTAATGCCGCGAAATACCCCGGTCCCGGCATGCCTGACTTCCGAAAGCTTCCCGTGGAGGGGAGTTGTCCGCACGACTTTTCCGCCGAAGGCTTGCCCGATTGCCTGGTGGCCGAGGCATACCCCGAGGATTGGAATGCTGGCGGACGCTTGGCCGATGAGATCAAGGCAAATGCCGGCTTCGTTGGGTGTGCAAGGGCCGGGCGAGAGAACGATCGCATCGGGCCCCAGCGCCATGACGTCGGCGACCGAAATCTTGTTGTTGCGATGGACGACGACATCCGCCCCCAGCCCTCCCAGATAGTGAAAGAGGTTGAAGGTGAAGCTGTCGTAGTTGTCGATCAGGACAATCATGTTCCACCGCTTTGCCAAGGGTTTACGGTGCCCCCCCAAGGGGGTCAAGCAGCCGGCTTTTGCGCTGGTTACTGACCGCGCCTCGCCGCGCTGGCGAAGCGGCGAGCTTCCTCCGCCGCACGAAACAAGGCTTTCGCCTTGTTGATGCATTCCTGCTGCTCAAAATCGGGGTCGCTGTCGGCGACAATGCCGGCACCGGCCTGGACGTACATGGTGCCATCCTTGATCAGGGCCGTTCGCAGGACGATGCATGTATCCATCTCTCCTCCGGCCGAGAAATAACCCACGCAGCCCGCGTAGAGTCCGCGCTTTTCCCTCTCCAGTTCGTCAATGATTTGCATCGCGCGCACTTTGGGCGCGCCCGACACGGTCCCCGCTGGAAATCCTGCCGCCAGCGCATCGAGTGCGTCGCGATTACGTGCGAGCTTGCCCTCGACATTGGACACGATGTGCATCACGTGGCTGTAGCGTTCGACGAAGAACTGGTCCGTGACCTCGACCGTATCGATGGCAGCGACGCGGCCCACATCGTTGCGGCCGAGATCCAGCAGCATCAGATGCTCGGCACGTTCCTTCGGATCGGCGAGGAGTTCCTCTTCAAGCGCCTTGTCTTCGTGCGGCGTGGCGCCACGATGGCGCGTGCCGGCGATCGGGCGGACAGTGACGACGTCATTGGAAACCCTGACAAGGATTTCCGGGCTCGAGCCGGCGACCGCGAAGGCGCCAAAATCAAGAAAATAGAGATAGGGCGACGGATTGGTGCGTCTCAACGCCCGATAAAGTGAGAATGGCGGCAGGTTGAACGTCGCCTCGAAACGTTGCGCCAGCACGACCTGGAAGACATCGCCGGCGATAATGTAGTCCTTTGCCCGCCGCACCATCGCCTTGAATTCCTCGCGCGTGGTGTTCGATTTCGCCTGTACGTCGATGGGACCGGCCTCGTCTTCGGTCAGAGACTTGTCGAGCGGCCGATCAAGGCTTTCGACGACGTAGGCGAGCCTTTCGATTGCACGCGCGAGAGCAGACTTCGCGTCGAGCCATTTGTCCGGGCGCACAGGAGTGATGATCGTGATCGAATCTTTGACCCCGTCAAAAACGACTATGATCGTGGGACGGACCAGGATCG
Organism: Pseudomonadota bacterium; assembly: GCA_046731635.1. Lineage (GTDB taxonomy): Bacteria > Pseudomonadota > Alphaproteobacteria > Rhizobiales > Xanthobacteraceae > Pseudolabrys. The sequence continues at coordinate 3,848 of JBKPLN010000335.1, forward strand.
CATCAGGAATGCCGATCGGATCCGGATTTGGCGGCGCCAAGTCCTCCATCTGGCGCACCA
>JBKPLN010000336.1:0-2305 GCA_046731635.1 Pseudomonadota bacterium
CTGTTGCGGCGAGGCTTTGTAGGACCGAAGATATCCGTCATAGTAGGGCGAAGTAATCAGGGTTAAACATCAATGCAACCCGCGACAAATTCGGCTTACCGACGATTTCGGGCTCGATAAATGAGAACCCGGTAATATTGCCTCCCGGGCGGGTAAGATTCGAAATGAATCCTTGACCGACCGGATCGTTCACGACCGCGAATACGACCGGAATAGAAGTCGTCGCCGGTCGGGAGTGCGGTCATGACCGGAGTGGAGTTTGCGACGATAACGTCGGGCGCTACCCGGATCAGCTCCGCTATATGTTGATTAATCGACTCCAGATTGGCCCCGGCAAATCGGTATTCAATGTGAACGTTGCGTCCTTCGACCCACCCCGCATCGCGCATACCCAGTCGGAACGCCTTGAGGTGGGCATTCGTTTCAGGATCATTTTCGGGGACGCCCAGCAACAGGCTCACGCGCCGCATTCGGTCGGGCTGCTGCGCCTGCACGGCCAGCGGCCAGCCGACTGTTGAACCCGCAATAATCTTGATGAAATCTCGCCGGCGCACGCAACCCCTCCGCAATGAGGTTTAGGACGACGCCAGTTTTCAAAGCCTATCAGATTAGGGCGGCAATGTCCGCTTTGGGTCAAAAGGCGACATATGCGCTGCAACAAGCCATGTCCGCTTTACCCCCAATAGCGACCGCAAAAGCGGATTTTCGGAAGGGCCATGTCTGCTTTACCCCCGAAAGCGGACATGTGCAGTGCACTCACCCATGTCCGCTTTGGGCCAAAAGCGGACATTCGTTTGTGCGGGTCGCTGGCTTAGTCGAGTATTTGAATTTCCCCGCGTCTCACGTGGTCGGTTACGTCGTACTCGATTGCAATGGTGTTCCCGGCGCCAATTGCTTTCTGTCCGACCGATAGTTCCAACGTGTAGTCCGATTTGGTCGAACTGACTCCACCAAAAGCATCCGTCACTTTGCGTTTACCCGGATAAGTACCTGGCGAAACCAAAATTTCGGGATCGTCGTCTAGCCGAAATGGCTTAGCTACGATCATTTGCACTGGCTCAAGTTTCACTTTTGACTCATGATGTAGGGCCAATAGCGGACATCGCCGCTCACTCGATCATCTCGTCCGCGCGCGCCTGCAGTGCCGCGGGCACGGTGAGGCCGAGTGCCTTGGCGGATTTGAGGTTGATCACAAGGTCATACTTTGTCGGCGCCTGCACGGGCAGGTCGCCCGGCTTTTCGCCCTTCAGGATACGGTCGACATACGAGGCGGCGCCCCGGTGTTGCTGGACCATATCGAAACCATAGGAGGACAGCCCCCCGTTCTCAGCGAAGTAACGAAACGGATAGATCGCTGGCAGACGCAATTCGGAAGCGAGCGCAATGATCAGGTTTTGGTTGACCGTATTGAAAGGACTTGGGGCCACAATGAGCCCGCCATTCGGTTCCTTGGCGAATGCTCGCAGCGCTGGTTCGATCTCTGCCGCACTGCGCAAGCCAACCGGTGTCACAGTTATCCCGAGGGAGGCCGAGACTGCTTCCGCCGTGCGCATGAATGCGAGATGAGCGGAGATGTCTGGACTGTGGACAAATGCCACGCGACGCACGCCCGGCGCGATCTCATTGAGCACTTGCAGCCATTTTCCGCCGATGGCGGTTTCGAAGTTCTGGAAGCCCGTGATGTTTCCACCCGGGCGCGCCAAGTTTGTAACGAAGCCGCCCCCCACCGGATCGGAAACGACGACGAACACAATCGGGATCGTTTGAGTCGCATTTCGCACGATCGCGGCCGCCGGATTGGCCCAGACAACAATGATGTCTGGCGTCAGTGCGATCAGCTCCTCGGTTCCAGCCCGCATGCGCTCGGGCACTTGGCCCGTGAAACGATAGTCAAATCGAATGTTACGGCCTTCATCCCAGCCGAGTTCGTGAAGACGCTGCCTAAAAGCGGTGAGAAACGACTTCACTAAGGCTTCACGGTCATCGGGGAACGGTATCAAAACAGCGACGTGGCGCACGCGCCCCGTCTGTTGAGCGCCTGCAGCGAGTGGCCAACAGAATGTAGAAACTCCGAGAAGCGTGACGAAGTCGCGCCGTCTCATTGTCGGCTCCGAGGCTCGGAACGGACATGGTATCGGTTCAAGATAACCGCTTAAAAAGGACCACTCTATGTCTGCTTTGGGTCAAAAGCCGACATGTGCGCCGCAAAAGGTCATGTCCGCTTTACACCCAATAGCGACATCGATTGCGTATCTTTATGACGGCGGCCCGTTGCGTCTCCAACCGCGGTGGAACTTCTCACAAT
>JBKPLN010000337.1:0-17609 GCA_046731635.1 Pseudomonadota bacterium
CGCGGTGGGAAGAATTGCAACATACAACGGCACGTGATGCATATCCTCGAGCACGTGATTGGTCTTGGCGAAGGTGAGCGACTCGCGGAAAAAGCCTTCGACCCCGTGGCCCGCAAAAATTTCCTTGAATGGGAGCCCGGCGAGCACCGAGCCGGCAGCAAGGAAGCCGAGCGGAATCAGCATCACCATCGGGCTTTCATGCGCCTCTCTCCAGTGCCTGCGGTCGTGCGGCTCGCCGTGGAACGTCTTGAAGATGAGACGCCAGGAATAGAATGACGTGAGCATTGCCGCTGCGACGGTGCAGATGAAGGCATAGAGCGCCATCGGATTCTTGCCGACGAAGGCTGCCTCGATGACGGCATCCTTCGAGAAATAGCCGGCCGTCAGGGGGAATCCGGTGAGCGCCAGCGTGCCGATGAGCATCACGACATACGTGTAGGGAATGCGATCCTTCAGGCCGCCCATCTTCTGGATGTCCTGTTCGTGATGCATGGCGGTGATCACCGATCCCGAACCGAGGAACAGGAGCGCCTTGAAGAAGGCGTGAGTAAAGAGATGAAACATGCCGACCGAGTAGGCCCCCACCCCCATCGCGACGAACATGTAGCCGAGCTGCGAGCACGTGGAATAGGCGACGATCCGCTTGATGTCGTTTTGCACGAGGCCGATGGTGGCGGCGAAGAAGGCGGTGGTGCCCCCAATGAAGGTCACGAAGGTCTGGGCATGCGGCGCGAGCTCAAACAGCGGGGACAGCCGCGCGACCATGAAGACGCCCGCCGTCACCATGGTGGCAGCATGGATCAGGGCTGAAACCGGGGTTGGGCCCTCCATGGCATCCGGAAGCCAGGTATGGAGCAGGAACTGCGCCGATTTTCCCATGGCGCCCATGAAAAGAAACAAGCAGGTAAGCGTGAGCGCGTCGGCTTGCCAGCCGAAGAAATTAATCGTCTTGCCGGTGAGCGAAGGCGCCTGCGCGAACACGGTATCCAAATCGATCGCGCCGGTAAGCATGAACACCGCGAAAATACCAAGCGCGAAGCCAAAATCGCCTACTCGATTGACGATAAACGCTTTGATCGCGGCGGCATTCGCTTCCGGTTTGTGATACCAGAACCCAATCAGCAGGTAGCTCGCCAATCCGACGCCTTCCCAGCCGAAGAACAACTGCACCAGATTATCCGCCGTCACCAGCATCAGCATGGCGAAGGTGAACATCGACAGATAGCCAAAGAAGCGCGGCCGGTACGGATCTTCGCGCATGTATCCGATCGAATAGAGATGCACGAAGGCCGAAATCGTATTGACGACCACCAGCATCACCGCGGTGAGCGTATCGATGCGCAGCGACCATTCGACTTTAAGGTCGCCGGCGCTCATCCAGGTGAAGACCGGAACGCGCGCATCGTGATGGGCGAAGCCGACGTCGACGAAAGCGATCCACGACAGAACCATACAGATCATCAGGAGTGTCGTGGTAATCAGCTCGGCCGTGCGAGAGCCCGCGGCGGCCGGCTCGCGCGCTTCTTCTTCATGATGAGATGAGTGAATAACCCCACTGCCCACGTCCGGCGCGTCGTGGTGCGGACCATGATCGGCGGCAGTGTCTTCAGCGCCCGCAACCGGGCCTTTGCCGGGAAAACGCGCTCGCGCGCCGGCAAGCGCGATAATTCCGGCAAGGATCGCGCCCAGTATGGGTAGAAAGACGATGGCTTGGTACATGCCGTTTTCAGCCCTTCATGAGATTGATGTCCTCGACCGCGATTGAACCGCGGTTTCGGTAGAACACCACGAGAATGGCAAGCCCGATTGCCGCCTCCGCTGCTGCAACAGTGAGAACCAGCAGCGCATAGATCTGGCCGACGATGTCGCCGAGATGCGTAGAGAAAGCGACCAGGTTGATGTTGACCGCGAGCAGGATCAACTCGATCGACATCAGGATAATGATCACGTTCTTGCGGTTAAGAAAAATGCCGAAAATCCCGAGCGTGAACAGGATCGCAGCGACGGTCAGATAGTGACCAAGACCAATGATCACGGATTGCCTCCCCACCCTTGGCCCGGCCGTACCTTGACGATTTCGATGGAAGCCGCCGGCGTGCGCGTAACCTGAGCAGCGATATTCTGGCGCCGAACGCGCGTGCGATGGTGCAGCGTAAGCACGATGGCGCCTATCATCGCAACCAGCAGAATGATGCCGGCAGCCTGGAAGAAATAGACATAACGCGTGTAAAGGACGAGGCCGATCGCCTCGGTATTGGGAATTTTCGTCGGGATCGGTGAGGTAATGGCCTGCGGAACGCCCGAGCCGATCGCCCAGGCGCCAACGACCAGCACCAGCTCGGCAAGGAAGATGCCGCCGATCAGCATGCCGATGGGAAGATATTGCAATGCCCCCTGCTTGAGCTCGGCGAAGTCGACATCGAGCATCATCACCACGAACAGAAACAGGACCGCAACGGCGCCGACGTAAACCACGATCAGGATCATGGCGAGAAATTCCGCGCCCATCATCACGAACAACCCGGCTGCATTGACGAAGGCGAGGATGAGATAGAGAACCGAATGCACCGGATTGCGCGCGGCAATCACCATAAATGCGCTGCCTACGCAGATGCCGGCAAACAGGTAGAAGAACAGCGCTACCATCATCGCCGCTACCTGTACGGAGCGTCGAGCGCGATGTTTTTCGCGATCTCGCGTTCCCAGCGGTCGCCGTTCGCGAGCAGACGCTCCTTGTCGTAATAGAGCTCTTCGCGTGTCTCGGTCGCGAATTCGAAATTCGGACCTTCGACGATGGCATCAACCGGACAAGATTCCTGACAGAGCCCGCAATAGATGCACTTCACCATGTCGATGTCGTAACGCGTGGTGCGGCGGGTGCCGTCGTTGCGGCGGGGCCCGGCCTCGATCGTGATCGCCTGGGCCGGGCAAATTGCCTCGCAGAGCTTGCAGGCGATGCAGCGTTCCTCTCCATTCGGATAGCGTCGCAACGCATGCTCGCCGCGAAAACGCGGCGAAATGGGTCCCTTCTCGAACGGATAATTGAGCGTGGCCTTCGGCTTGAAGAAGTAGCGCATGGCCAGCACGAAACCGGTCACGAACTCCATCAGGAACAGGCGTTTGGCCGCGAGATCGAGCCTCATGGCATCCTCATTTCACGAAGCCTTGCGCCAGCGCGCCGTACTGGATGACGGCGGCGACGATTGCAACCATCGCAAGCGACAGCGGCAGGAATACTTTCCAGCCAAGTCGCATGAGCTGATCGTAGCGATAGCGCGGAACCATGGCCTTGGCCATCGCGAACAGGAAGAACATGAACAGCGCCTTGAGCGTGAACCAGATCACGCCCGGCACCCACGTGAAGGGTGCGAAAGGCAAAGGCGGTAGCCACCCCCCCAGAAACATGATCGTGGCCATGGCGCACATCGTTCCGATCGCCACGTACTCGCCCAGCATGAACATCATGTAAGGGGTCGACCCGTACTCGACCATGAAGCCCGCGACCAGTTCGGATTCCGCTTCCACCAGATCGAACGGCGGACGGTTTGTCTCCGCGAGTGCTGAAATGAAGAAGACCACGAACATCGGGAACAGCGGCAGCCAATACCAGCTCAACAGCCCGTATTTCCCGTCTTGCGCGACGACGATCGCGGACAGGTTCAAGGATCCGGCGCATAGCAACACGGTAATGATGACGAAGCCGATCGAGACCTCGTATGAGACCATTTGGGCAGCCGAGCGCAGCGCGGCCAAGAACGGATACTTCGAATTCGAAGCCCACCCCGCCATGATCACCCCATAGACCATCAGCGAGGAGATCGCGAAGATGTAGAGAACGCCGACGTTGATGTTGGCGATCACCCAATTTGCATTAACCGGAATCACGGCCCAGGCCGCGAGCGCCAGCACGCAGGTGACCAGGGGCGCGAGAAGGAAAACGCCCTTGTTGGCCCCGGCCGGAATCACCGGCTCCTTGACCACGAATTTCAGCAAATCGGCGAAGGATTGCAGCAGCCCCCACGGACCCACGACATTCGGGCCGCGCCTGATCTGCACGGCCGCCCAGATCTTACGGTCGGCAAGGAGAATGTAGGCGATCGCAATAAGCAGGACCACCAGCAGCAGCAATGATTGCGCCACGATCACGATGACAGGCCAGAGATAGGTCCAGAAGAATTCCATCGCCCTACCCCGCGGCCGTCATCGAGGGTTTCTTGGCCGCCGCCTGTGCCAGAGCCGAGCACTCGGCCATGATCGCCGAGGCGCGCGCGATCGGATTGGTCAAATAGAAATCAGTGACCGCTGAACGCAGCGGCGCCTTTTCATGGCTTCCGCCAAGTTTTGCCAGCTTCGCGATGTCGCCCGCGTCGCCCGGGGCAATCTTCCCCACGCGCATCAGATGCGGATGGGCTTTGAACATCGCCTGCCGCAACGCATCGAGTGAATCGTACGGAAGCTTGGACCCAAGAGCATCGGAAACGGCGCGCAGAATAGCCCAGTCCTCGCGCGCGTCGCCCGGAGGAAACGCAGCCCTGGTGGCCATTTGCACGCGGCCTTCGGTGTTGACGTAGATCGCGGACTTTTCCGGGTAGGCAGCACCAGGCAGTATCACGTCAGCCCGATGTGCGCCGCGGTCACCATGCGTACCGATGTAAACAACAAAAGGCTTGGCCGATATCTCGATCTCGTCGGCGCCAAGGAGGAACAGCACGTCGACCTTGCCTGCGGCCATCTGCGCCGCATCGAGCCCACCGGCGCCGGGCACGAGGCCCAGGTCGAGCGCAGCCACACGCGAGGCGGCGTTATGCAAAACCGAGAAGCCGTTCCAGCCATCCTTCAGTGCACCAAACTCGACCGCCGCCTTGGCGGCAAGCGAGGCGACCGCCGCGCCGTCCTTCCGCGTAAAAGCGCCCGCGCCGAGGAGGATGAGCGGTCGTTCCGACGCCGTCAGCGCGTCAGCAAATTTGCCTTGGGCAAGGTCGGCGAGGGTCTCGGCACCCGAACCGAGATAATCATATGTGTAAGTCAGATCGGCCTTCTGCCCGATTAGGCCGATTGGAAAATTACCGGCCCGCCACCGTTTGCGAATGCGGGCGTTGAGGACCGCCGCCTCGCGTCGAGGGTTCGCGCCAATTATCAGCAGCGCATCGGCCTGCTCGATTCCTGCGATCGTGGCATTGAACAGGTAAGTAGCTCGGCCCCAATTTGGATCGAGAACCGAGCCATCCTGGCGCGCGTCAATATTGGCGCTGCCCAGTCGCATCATCAGATCCTTGAGCGCGAACATTTCCTCCGCGCCGGCAAGGTCGCCGACTATGGCGCCGGCGCGTTTGCCGCCGCTCTTTTTCATCTTCTCGGCGATGACCGAGAAGGCTTCTCTCCACGAAGTCGGCTGGAGACGCCCGTTCGTGCGCACGTAGGGTTGATCCAGCCGCTGCGTGCGCAATCCATCAACGACATGGCGTGTCTTGTCCGAAATCCACTCCTCGTTCACGTCGTCGTTTACGCGCGGCAGAATTCGCATGACTTCCCGGCCTCGCGTGTCAATGCGAATGGCCGAGCCGATGGCGTCCATCACATCGATAGACTGCGTCTTGTTCAGCTCCCACGGCCGCGCGGCGAAAGCGTAGGGCTTGGACGTCAGCGCTCCGACCGGACAAAGGTCGACCACATTGCTTTGCAGCTCGGACGTCATCGCATGTTCGAGATAGGTGGTGATCTCCATGTCCTCGCCGCGCCCAATGGCACCGAGCTCGGGAACGCCGGCAACCTCGGTCGAGAAACGGATGCAACGCGTGCAGTGAATGCAGCGCGTCATGATCGTCTTGACCAGCGGGCCGATATATTTGTCCTCGACCGCGCGCTTGTTCTCCTGGTACCGGCTCGCATCCACGCCATAGGCCATGGCCTGGTCCTGCAGATCGCATTCGCCGCCCTGATCGCAAATCGGGCAATCGAGCGGATGATTGATCAGCAGGAATTCCATCACGCCTTCGCGCGCCTTTTTCACCATCGCCGTCTTTGTATTGATGATTTTCGGCGAGCCGTCCTTGTTGGGCGCCAGATCCTTCACGCCCATGGCGCAAGACGCCTGAGGCTTCGGAATGCCGGCAACCTCAACCAGGCACATCCGGCAATTTCCGGCGATCGAGAGGCGCTCGTGGTAACAGAAGCGCGGAATTTCAGCGCCGGCAGCCTCGCACGCCTGGAGTAGCGTGTACTCCGGCGGAACGTCGATTTCCTTGCCGTCGATGATGATCTTGGTCATGCCGCAGACTCGCTAGGCGCGCAACGCGCCGTCTTCCACAACTGCGCCGACGCCGTCTCCCAATCGAAGGCGTGGTCGCTTGGACCGTGCTGCTTCAGATGATCGAGGCGCGCGACGGCCTCCTCGACACTCGGCCGATGGCCCGCGGCCACCCACCACATCACGAAATAGGCTCCCTCGAAGTGCTCGAACCATTCGGCGCGTCGGCCATAGAATCGCTTGTGCAAAGTCTGATACACAAAACGCTCAAGGGCTTCGACGCTCTCCCAGACAGATAAATTGATGGCGATGCGCGGATCTGCGTAAGGCCGCGTGCTGGTCGAATTGCCGCTCTCGTCGATGTAGCGCCAAACGAAACCCGGCGTGCGTTCGGCCAGGCCATTCACCAGGGCCAGATTATTGGCGAAATCCGCCATGCGCGGATCGTCGATCGCATAACGAATGCGACCAATATTGAGTTGCGCAAGGTGATGGTTCGCGGGCTGACGCATGGTGCTCACTCTGCCGCCTCCCGGACCGCGCCATTCGCGTCGGCTTTGCGCGTATATTCGTCGATCCGCCGCTCTATCTCGGGACGGAAATGCCGCAGCAAGCCTTGTACTGGCCAGGCCGCGCCGTCGCCGAAGGCGCAAATCGTATGCCCCTCGATCTGCTGGGTGACCTGCATCAGCATGTCGATCTCGCGCTTCTGCGCGCGGCCTTCGGCCATTCGGGTCAAGACGCGCCACATCCAACCCATTCCCTCACGGCATGGCGTGCACTGTCCGCAACTCTCGTGCTTGTAGAAATACGAAATGCGCGCCATCGCGCGGACGATGTCGGTTGACCTGTCCATGACAATCACGGCCGCCGTGCCGAGCGCGGACTTCTTGTCGCGGCAACCGTCAAAGTCCATCAATAGAGTATCCGCCCACTCCTTCCCCGCCGGCACCAGCGGCATGGACGAGCCGCCCGGAATCACCGCAAGCAGATTGTCCCAGCCGCCGCGGACGCCGCCGGCATGCGTGTCGAGAAGCTCGCGCAACGGAATGCCCATCGCCTCTTCGACGGTGCATGGCTTTTCGACGTGACCGGAAATGCAGAACAGCTTTGTGCCCGTATTGTTGGGACGGCCTATGCCTGCAAACCATAACGCCCCGCGGCGCATGATGTCGGGCACGACCGCGATCGACTCCACATTACTGACGGTCGTTGGGCAACCATAGAGCCCGACATTGGCCGGGAACGGGGGCTTCAGCCGCGGCTGGCCCTTCTTGCCTTCCAGGCTTTCGAGCAGCGCCGTCTCTTCCCCACAGATATAGGCGCCGGCGCCATGGTGCACGTAGAGGTCGAAATCCCAGCCGTGCACATTGTCCTTGCCAATCAGCTTGGCTTCATAGGCCTCGTCAACCGCCGCCTGCAGACGTTCACGCTCGCGGACGAATTCTCCGCGGATGTAGATGTAACCGGCGTTAGCGCCCATAGCGAACCCGGCGATCAGACACCCTTCCACCAGCAGGTGCGGATCGTGTCGCATGATTTCGCGGTCCTTGGAGGTTCCCGGCTCGGACTCGTCGGCATTCACGACCAGGTAATGCGGCCGCCCGTCCGATTTCTTCGGCATAAAGGACCACTTCAGGCCGGTCGGAAATCCTGCGCCGCCGCGCCCGCGCAGACCGGAGGTCTTCACCTCTTCGATGATCGCATCGCGGCCTTTTTCGAGAATGGCCTTGGTGCCATCCCAGGCGCCGCGAGCACGCGCGCCCTTGAGGCCCCAGTCGTGCTGACCGTAAAGATTTTTGAAGATTCTATCCTTGTCAGCCAGCATCGCTCACGCCTTTTCCCTGAGCGTCGTGGCGCCGCCGACCGGCGCCGACAATTGCCGATCGATCTGCGGGCCCGGCTTCACTTTCTTTCCTGCCGCGAGATTGTCGAGAACTTTGCCGAAGCTTTCGGCCGTCAGGTCTTCGTAGAAGTCGTAGTTGATTTGCACCATCGGCGCGTTGACGCAGGCACCCAGGCACTCGACCTCGATCCAGGAGAATTTGCCATCCTTGGTAACCTTGCTCTGGTCGCCGATACGCTTGCGACAGACTTTCTCAAGATCGTCGGCGCCGCGCAGCCGGCACGGTGTCGTACCGCACAGCTGCACATGGAATTTGCCGACCGGCCACAGGTTGAACATTGTGTAAAACGTCGCCACTTCGAGCGCGCGAATGTGGGCCATGCCGAGAAAGTCGGCGACATGACGGATCGCCGCTTCCGGCAACCAGCCGCCATGCTGCTCCTGCGCCCGCCACAATAGTGGAATGATTGCCGACTGCTGTCGGCCTTCCGGATACTTCGTGATCTCTTTCTTCGCCCACACAAGGTTCTCCTTGCTGAAGGCGAAGTCCCTGGGCTGGATTTCAGGCGGCGCAAGACGGCGGACACTCATCGGTCCACCTCCCCGAACACAATGTCGATCGAGCCGAGAATGGCGGACACGTCGGCCAACATGTGGCCGCGCGTGAGAAAATCCATCGCCTGTAAATGCGCAAAGCCCGGCGCGCGGATTTTGCACTTGTACGGTTTGTTGGTGCCGTCGGCGACCAGATACACGCCGAACTCGCCCTTGGGTGCCTCGACGGCGGCGTAAACCTCGCCCGCAGGGACGTGATAACCCTCGGTATAGAGCTTGAAGTGATGGATAAGCGCTTCCATCGAGCGCTTCATCTCCTCGCGCCTCGGCGGCACGACCTTGTTGTCATCGACCGTTGCCGGTCCCTGTCCGGCTGGCGAGCGCAATCTCTCGCAGCACTGTTTCATGATCTTGGTCGACTGGCGCATTTCTTCCATACGGATGAGATAGCGGTCGAAACAGTCTCCGTTTTTTCCGATCGGAATATCGAAATCCAATTCGGAATAGCATTCATAGGGCTGAGCCTTGCGCAGGTCCCAGGCGGCGCCGGATCCTCGCACCAACACGCCGGAAAATCCCCAGTTCCAGGCATCGGCGAGTTTGACGACCCCGATATCGACATTGCGCTGCTTGAAGATGCGATTGTCCGTCAATAACGCGTCGAGGTCGTCGACGACTTTCAGGAATGGATCGCAGAACGCGTCAATGTCATCGATCAGTTTCGGCGTAAGGTCCTGGTGTACGCCGCCCGGCCGGAAGTATGCCGCGTGCATGCGCGAGCCCGACGCGCGTTCGTAGAACACCATCAGCTTTTCGCGTTCCTCGAAGCCCCACAGCGGCGGCGTGAGTGCGCCGACGTCCATCGCCTGCGTCGTGACATTCAGCAGGTGAGACAACAGCCTTCCAATCTCGGAATAAAGGACGCGTATCAATTGCGCGCGCTTTGGCACCTGGATCCCGAGCAACTTTTCGACCGCGAGGCAGAAGGCGTGCTCCTGGTTCATCGGCGCGACATAGTCGAGCCGGTCGAAATAGGGCACGGCCTGCAGATAGGTCTTGTGCTCGATCAGCTTTTCGGTCCCGCGATGGAGCAGTCCGATGTGCGGATCCACGCGCTCCACCACTTCCCCGTCGAGCTCAAGCACCAGCCGCAATACCCCGTGCGCGGCCGGATGCTGCGGCCCGAAGTTGATGGTAAAATTGCGCAAAGACGTCTCGGCCATCAGCTTACAAGCTCCGCCATCTTCGTCTTCTCGGCGACCTTCGCGTTAAAGCGATCCCACGTCACCACGATACGTTCGTGACGTCCCTCGCCTATCAGGTCTATTCCGTCATGAGCGCTGACCTTGAAGATGATCTTGCGCCCCTGCACCTCGGCGACTTCCACGTCGACCTTGACGGTCATGCCGGGCGGCGTAGCGGCGAGATGCGACACATCCACATGGGTGCCGAGGCTGCCCTCGCCATGATCGAGATGTTCGCCGAGCAGCTGCGTGCACGTCCATTCCATCAGCACGATCATGAAGCCGGTCGCGAACACCTTGGGCATGGCCGCGATGATCGGCGATTCCGGATAGGTATAGGGCACCGTCTTGTTTTCCGGCACTTTGTACGAGAACGAGTGCTTGAGCCCCGCTTTGAGGGTTGGCTTCATGACGACACCTTCTTTTCGGGTTCGCCAGTCAGCTTGTTGCCGGTGCCCTCGGCTTTGGCTTTTTCGTCTCCGGGCAGCACGTAGTTTGTGCCTTCCCAGGGCGAAAGGAAGTCAAAGCTCCGGAATTCCTGCGCCAGCGTCACCTTGTCGTAGACGACACGCTTCTGCTCGTCGTCCCAGCGCACTTCGACGAAGCCGGTGAGCGGGAAATCCTTGCGAAGCGGATGCCCCTCAAAACCATAATCGGTGAGAATGCGCCGCATGTCCGGATGCCCTGTGAACAGGACGCCGTAAAGATCGTAGGTTTCCCGTTCGAACCAGTCCGCTCCCCGGAAGACATTGATCAAAGACGCCACGGGAGTGGTTTCATCGGTCTCCACTTTCAGTCGGATGCGCTGGTTCAGCCGCGGGGAGAGGAAATGGTAGACCACGTCGAAGCGCCGCTCGCGCGAGGGCCAATCAACAGCGGTAATATCGATAATGTTGATGAACTGGCACGCGGGGTCGTCGCGCAAGAACGTTGCCACTTTAATGAGATCCGGCAGCCCGGCGGTTACGGTCAATTCCCCGCGCGCGATTTCATAGCCGGCGATCGCATCGCCGAGGGCGCTTTTGATCGCTTGCCCAACCCTGTCGAGCATGTCGTCCATGGCTGGCTCCGCTCAGCGCTCGATCGTGCCGGTGCGACGAATTTTTTTCTGCAAAAGCATCACGCCATAAAGCAGCGCTTCCGCAGTCGGCGGACAGCCGGGCACATAGATATCGACCGGAACGATGCGATCGCATCCGCGCACGACCGAATAGGAATAGTGATAATAACCACCACCGTTCGCGCAGGACCCCATCGAGATCACGTAGCGCGGCTCCGGCATCTGGTCGTAAACCTTGCGCAAGGCCGGCGCCATTTTGTTGGTGAGTGTGCCAGCTACGATCATCACATCCGATTGGCGCGGCGAGGCGCGCGGCGCAAAACCGAAGCGCTCCGCGTCGTACCGCGGCATCGACATCTGCATCATTTCGACCGCGCAGCAGGCGAGCCCGAATGTCATCCACATCAGGGAGCCGGTGCGCGCCCACGTGATGAGGTCGTCGGCGGCGGTGACAAGGAAACCTTTGTCGGAAAGTTCCGCGTTCACGCCGGTAAAAAAGGAGTCGTCCGAGCCGACCGGCTTGCCGGTGCGCGGATCGAGAACGCCCCTTGGGGCGGGTGCAATCAGTGTCATGGGTTTGTCAGTCCCATTCCAGCGCCCCCTTCTTCCACTCATATATGAAGCCGATGGTCAGAACGCCAAGGAACACCATCATCGACCAGAAGCCATAAGCTCCGATCTCGCGAAAGACGACGGCCCAGGGGAACAGGAAGCTCACCTCGAGATCGAAAATGATGAAGAGGATGGCGACCAGATAGAAGCGCACGTCGAATTTCATGCGCGCGTCATCGAAGGCGTTGAAGCCGCATTCGTAGGCGGACAATTTTTCCGGGTCTGGCTGCTTGTAAGCGACGATGAAGGGGGCGATCAGCAACGCGAGGCCGATGCCAAGCGCCACCGCAATAAATATGACCAGAGGCAAGTAATCCAGAAGCAATGCGCTCATCGCGACCTCTAGCGTGCAGCCCCGCCGTACCTGATTATACGCCCGCCCCGGACTGCTCGGCGGCCCGAAAGGCGCCGGTTATCCCGCACAATTGGGCCCTTGTTTGCTGGAATAGCCTCAAGACGGGAGCGGTCGAGGCTTAGCGCAGCGCACACAGGGTGGCAAGCCGACATTCGGTGGCATCCACGAACGATCGCCTCGGGCGCGGGGTTTACGTAATTGACAGGGAAGCAAGCCGCCCACGATAGTCGCCACGGGGCAGACGCGGTCAAATTGGGGAAAAAATGCATGGCTCTTGTGCGATATTTCGCAGCCCTGGTCTCCCTCGCGAGTTTGGTCGCAATCACCCCGCCAGCGGCGAATGCAGACGAGTACCCCTCACGCCCTGTGAAGGTCATTGTCCCATTTGGCGCGGGAGGACCAACGGACGTCTATGCGCGCGCCATCGCCGAAGAGTTGCGCAAATCCCTGCATCAACCATTCATCATGGAAAACCGGCCGGGCGCCGGCACCACAATCGGCACCGACACGGTCGCCAAGTCGCCGCCTGACGGCTACACGCTGCTGATGGTCTCCGGCACGCAGGCCGTCAACGAAACTTTGTACGTCCACAAGCCCTATCAACTCATGCGTGACCTGGTGCCGATCGCACCGCTGATCGACACCGACCTGGTCCTCGTGGTGCATCCATCGGTGCCCGCCAAAAACCTGAGCGAGCTCCTTGCGCTGGCCCGCGCAAAGCCCGGCACGATCAACTATGGCTCGTCCGGTCCCGGGTCGAACTATCACATGGCCGGTGAGCTGCTGAAGAATCTTGCCGGTCTCGACATTGTCCATGTGCCCTACAAAGGCTCGACCGGCGCACGCAATGACATTCTGAGCGGCCAGGTCCAGATGCTGTTCTACTCCGTGCCGACAATGGCGCCGATGATCAAGGCAGGATTGGTGCGCGCGCTGGGCACCAGCGGCAAGACGCGATCGCCGACGTTGCCGGACGTGCCGACAATTGCGGAAGCCGGCGTTCCGGGCTTTAACGCAACGTTATGGGTTGGCTTCATGGCGCCGGCCGCGACCCCACAACCGATTGTCGACAAACTCAACCGTGAGATCACAAAAATTCTGGCGCGCCCCGACATCAAAGAGGCCTGGGAAAAAACCGGCGCCACGCCGATTGTGATGACGCAGCCGGAATTCAGGGGCTTTATGGACGCCCAGGTTGCGAAATGGGCGAATGTCATCAAGATCAATCAGATTCCACCGATCAACTGACCGGTATTGCGAGCAAAGCCATGAATGAAATGAGCAAGCCCGCCCCCGCCATCAAAGGCGAGGACCATTGGACGACCAAGGACGGCGGAGTGAGGTTGTTCCTGTTCGAAAAATGCGCCGGTGATCCTGCCAAGAGCATCGGCACAATTCTCTTTGTGCACGGCTCGTCGATGGCTTCACAGCCGACGTTTGATTTGCAGGTTCCCGGGCGCCGGGATTCATCGGCAATGGATCACTTCGCGCGCCGCGGCTACGACTGCTGGTGCGTCGACATGGAAGGCTATGGGCGCTCGACCAAGGATCGCGACAACAATGCACCAATCTCGCAGGGCGCGGACGACTGTAATGCGGGTGCCCTCTACATCCAGAAGCTGCGCGGAAAACGACCGCTCCTTGTTTATGGAATATCTTCGGGCGCGCTGCGCGCCGCGATGTTTGCCGAACGGCATCCCGAAATGGTCGCAAGGCTTGCGCTCGACGCCATGGTCTGGACCGGCGAGGGTTCGCCGACGCTCGAGCAGCGACGCAAAAAGCTCGCGGAGTTCACCGCCAGGAACCGCCGGCCGATCGACAAGGCTTTCATCCATTCGGTATTCGATCGCGACCATCCCGACACGGCCGAGCGCCGGGTGATCGATGCATTCGCCAACGCGGTCACCGCGCTCGACGACTCAGTTCCGACGGGAACCTATGTCGACATGTGCGCGAAGTTGCCCGTCGTGAACCCTGAAAAGATCACGGTGCCGACGCTCATCATGCGCGGGCAGCACGATGGCATTGCGTCGCTGGGAGACTTGCTGAAGTTTTTCGAGAAACTGCCGAACCCCGACAAGCAGTTCACGATCATGCCGGGCATTTCGCACGCGAGTTTCCAGCAGAAGAACTACATGATCGTCTACCACATCCTCGCCAGTTTCTTTGCCCAGCCCGAGCCGGTGTACCGGGGTTGATGACTCTCGGTCGTCATGCCCGGCCCTGTACCGGCCACGACCAATTGTTACGCGCCGAGTTTGTCTGCAAGTTCAGCCAAATCTTTTCCCGCCGCATCGACGGGCACCGTCGGCTTCGTTTCGCCGGTGTCAGGGCCGTGCTCGTCAGGGCGAGCGATATGGCCCGTACGCAAGCCGCAGGCGGCAGCGGCGGCAAGATCGCTGCTGTGCGCCGCCACCAACATGCATTGCGCCGGTTCGACATCGCAGGCTTCGCAGGCGGCAAGATACACGCGCGGCTTCGGTTTGTAATCGCCCGCAACTTCTGCACCCAGGATGGCGTCCCAGGGAAAATCGTTGCGGCGGGCAAGATCGACCATCAATGAAATATTGCCGTTCGAAACGGGCGCGAGCAGAAATTTTTTCCTGAGCCGCTTCAGTGCAGCCGGGACCTCGGGCCACGCGTCGAGCCGGTGCCACGCGAGCGTCAGTTCATGCAAAGTCTGGTCGGAGAGATCGCGCAGGCCGAGGCGCGGAATGAAGCGCTCGAGATTGCGCCGGTGCAGCACATCGAGCTTGCAAAACGGGATCCGGCCCGACCGCACCTCCTCCATCCCGGGCTGATATTCGCCCCTCCAGGCATCCGCGAAGACCGTCCAGTCGACCTTGTGGCCAAGGGGTTTAAGGACGCGCTCTGCCTCCCGGGCGACCCCCGTTCGCCAATCCACCAGGGTCCCGAATACGTCGAAGAAGATCGCCCGAATGGTGGTCATGACCGTGGCCATGGGCCGGTTTTCCGCCCTGCAACAAGGCCGGTTTTGGGCGTCAAGATCATGGCTAAGTCATTGAAAAACTGGCGGGAGCGACGGGACTCGAACCCGCGGCCTCTGCCGTGACAGGGCAGCGCTCTAACCAACTGAGCTACGCCCCCGCGGGCGTGTTTTCGAGTTATAGGCGCCCAAATGCCAAGTCAAGGTAAAGGCGTTCTCGCTAACCGAAATTGCGAAAAAGCCTTATTTACCTAGAAGAATCGATGGTCAGAGTGCCCCCGAATCGTCTATTCGGGCATGCTCTTTGGCGCTTCGCCAAACCGGCGGATTCAAGAGGAGGGTCCCACTGATGGCAATGGTTCCTGGAAAAGCTCCGACACCACCGACCGTCACGCTTAAGCATCTCGCCGCCGCGCTTGCGGAAACGCACGAGATGTCGAAGAAGCAGGCGGAGACCGTGCTCGGCGATCTTGTTGGCAATATCGTAAAGCATTTGAAGAAGGGCGAACGCATTCGTATCGGCGGTCTCGGCATTCTTCAGGTACGCAAGCGGGCCGCGCGCATTGGCCGCAATCCGGCGACCGGCGAGCAAATTCAGATTAAGGCGAGCAAGAAAGTCGCGTTCCGCGCCTCGAAAGAATTGAAAGAATCAATCTAGCGACTTTTCCTGACCCTCCGGGGACAACGGCAGGCGTAGAGCGAAAACTCTCCGCCTGCCGTTTCGTTTTCAGGTTCCATACGCCTCTTCAGATGCAAAGGGCATCGCGTTCTCAATGACTTGAAGGAGACGCTGACGGCGAAGGCCCGGCCTTATTGCTTCGCTGGCACCGGAAAGCTCCGAATCTCGGCAGCGACGCCTGGATATCTGGCCGCCAGCGCATCCGGGTTGCCGAGCTCGACATCCGCAGGCTCGACGCCGGGCCATTCTGTCGAGGCGCCGAGAAACCAGCGCCGCCCGCCGATCACGCGCGCGGTGTGGAATGTGTTGCCCGGGATATACAGCCTGCACCCGATGGCCCTTGCGCAGATCCGGGCCGACGATGTGACGTTCGGCAAACTCGCTTTCCAGCAACATTAGCACTTCGATCGGATCGCCAAGATAATAATGATAGAGCTGATCGTTGCGGATGCGGTGGAGCTTCACCGGCTCCTCGGGCGTCAGCATGAAGTAAAGCGCCGATCCAGCCGGCCTTCCGTCCGCAAAAGGGGCCTGCATGCCGCCAGCAGCAATTTTATGCTTGCTGACGAAGGTGACGCGGACATAGCCGCAGGTCGCGTTTGGCGAGAGGTCAAGGAGCTTGCGCACATCCTCAAATGTCATTTCATTGATCATGTTCGCAGGTCCTCCGGGGACTGCCACGGTTGAGCTGGTCCGGGCGGTTGCGGTGCGAGCGCTCAGCAACGCCGTAGCCAAACCTGCTGTATTTTTGATGAAGCTGCGACGAGTTCCTGGCGAGATTTGACCGTTGAGGGACATTCAGCATCTCCCGTCCGGATTGTCAGGAGCTGGTGGCACCAATGTCCCCTAGGCCGTCAGGTGGTTACACGAAAGGCGTGGTTCCAGTTCCCGTATGCGATCGAAAACTTATTTTTCTTTCGACTTTTTTGTCGTGTTCCCATTCCTGGCGGCTTGATGATAAAGCTTCCGAATTGCCTGCAGATCAACAGTCGGCTTTGGCAAGGCAAGCTTCATATCTTCCATTGCGCCAGCAACGATCTGGGAGACCGCAAAATTCCTGAACCACTTGTGGTTCGACGGGATGATGAACCATGGGGCCTGTTCGGTCGAACACTTTGAAAGGGCTGCCTCGAACGCATCAACGTATTTATCCCAAAGCCTACGTTCCGAATAATCACTATCGCTGATTTTCCACTGCCTTCCAGGATCGTCGAGACGTTCCTTGAAGCGGGCTAGCTGCTCGTCCTTGGATATGTACAAGAAGAATTTGAGAATGGTCGTGTTCTTCTCCTCCACCAGCAGCCTTTCCCAATCATTGATGAATTCGAAGCGCTGCTTCCACACGTCCTTGGGGACAAGCTTGTGGACTCTCGCGACCAGGACATCTTCGTAGTGGGATCGATTGAAAACCGCCACCCTGCCAAGCCCCGGCGCATGCGGATGCACGCGCCACAGGAAATCGTGGTCGCGCTCCTCCTGCGTGGGTTGCTTGAAGCCGACAACGTTTACTCCCTGCGGGTCCATCGCGCTGACCACATGCCAGCAGGTCCCGTCCTTGCCCGCTCCATCGATCCCCTGAAGGACGATCAGCAGGCAATGATGGCGGTCCGCGTATAGCTTCCGCTGAAGTTCGGTGATGCGACTCAAATTGTGCTGAAGCTCGGCCTTGGCCTCGTCCTCAGACTTATGCGTGCCATGAAAATCAGGATCGATGCGCGACAGCTTGACTTTGCTGCCGGGCTCGACCTTCAGCCGCTTGGTGAGATTCACGGGATTGTCCTTTTCACGCGATCAAAGATGATTTCTGACCCGAGATGACGCGATCCCGCTGCGTGGAAATGTGCCAATAGCCGACCTTGAGAATGTCGAGAACGATCATCCAGACTAGACAGTAGATCCACACCCCCACGATGGCTGCCGGTGGAATGGCCGGGACGCCCACGCCTACGTAACAAACCAGGATTGCTACGATCTGGGTTGCAATGATTGCCCAGAAAAGACGGGCGCCGGGATAAGGCGGCTCAAAGACAAAACGCTTGGTGCGAACGACGAACAGCAGCAGAT